>NZ_JBHMIM010000001.1:0-230546 GCF_048060115.1 Micromonospora sp. LOL_023 | reverse complement strand
CTCGGCGGACCGGCACCCTACTGGCAGTCCTGGACGTTCAACGACATCGGCAACCGGCTGACCGAGGTGTCACACACCAGCGCCGGTGACACCACCAAGACCTACACCTACCCGGCGTCGGGCGCGGCCCGGCCGCACGCCCTGACCTCCGTCACGACATCCGGGCCGACCGGCAGCAGCATCGCCAACTACAGCTACGACAATGCGGGCAACACCACATCCCGACCCGGCTCGACCACGGCGCAAACGTTGGACTGGGACACCGAAGGACGGCTGGCCCAACTCACCGACGGCAGCCAGCAGCACGAGAACGTCTACACCGCCGACGGCGACCGGCTCATCCGCCGCGACGCCACCGGCAAGACCCTATACCTACCGGGCATGGAAATCCGTTACACCACCTCCACCGAGACAAAGGCCGCTACCCGCTACTACAGCTACGTCGACGGCGTGTTCGCAATGCGCGACGCCTTCGGCCACAAGTGGCTCGTCACGGATCATCACTCCACTCAGAACATCGCCATCTCACACACTGGCGGACAGGCCGTCACTCAGCGTCGGCAGACCCCGTACGGCGAACCACGCGGCACCAGCACGCCGACCTGGCCGAACCTGAAAGGCTTCGTCGGCGGCGACATCGACCCCACCGGACTGACACACATCGGTGCCCGCCAGTACGAACCCCAGCACGGCCGGTTCATCTCCGTCGACCCGATCATGGACCTGACCGACCTGCAACAAATGCACGGCTACTCCTACTCCAACAACAACCCCGTCACCTGGACTGACCCCACCGGCCTACGCGTCTGCGGCGACCTCGGCTGTAACCAGTACGCCACCCCGAAACCCGGCGGCGGCCACACCGTCAGCGGCACACCCAGAAACGAAACGTGCATGGGATCGTGCCAAAAGTACAGCCCCGCACCGACATCGACTCCCGCCCCGGCGGTCAACGTGGCTCAGGCGAACACCGAGTCCCGCGCAAACCCGACCCCGGAAGTCTCCCCCTGGGGCGACGGGATGGCACCACCCACCCACTCCTACTCCTACGGCAGCGGAGAAGCGCTGTGTCCGAGCGTCATGTGGTGCGTGCATTTCGTACTCTTCGCTTGCGGCCTAGCCCCGTACGTCGGTGAACCCTGCGATATCACAGGCGCGGTAGTCTCTGCAGCAGAAGGTGACTGGGAAGGCGCCCTACTGTCCGCAGGGTCCGCAATACCGGTCCTAGGCTACGCTGGCGCAGCAGGCAAAGGTGCCAAACTCTTCGACAAATACAACGACCTCAGAAAAGCCTGTAGCAGCTTCACGCCAGGCACCCATGTCCTCATGGCCGACGGCACAAAGAAACCCATCGAAGACGTTGAGATAGGCGATTACGTCATCGCCACTGACCCTGAAACCGGTCAAACGGCGGCGAAGGTCGTAGTCGCCACGATCATCGGAGCCGGAACCAAGAATCTCGCCGAGGTCATTGTCGACGTCCACGGCAATCAGGGCGACAAGGTCGAGCGGGTACTCGCAACTGACAACCACCCCTTCTGGGACCCGGATTCCGAAACATGGACAACGGCTGGAGGGCTCGCTGCAGACGACCAACTACTCACCGCAACTGGCGGTAGGGTCGAGGTAGTCAACACCCGTCCATGGACCACCAACACGCCCGTTCACAACCTCACTATCGCAGACATCCACACGTACTACGTGATCGCCGGCAACGTGCCAGTACTGGTTCACAATGACGGTGGCGATGTTCCGAAGCTGACTGGCAGCCAGACGATTTGGCGCGGTGGGCCTTATCGAATTGATGTGGAGCAAGGGCCAGGCGGCCCGCAGATGCACTTGCAGGAGCAAATCAATGGGGTCAAGTCGAGCCAGGCGCCAAAATATCAATACAACTTCGAAACGGGAGAGTTTGAAGGTATGTCAAAAAGCTTGAGGAAGACGTTGGATAAAAAGTATCCGAGCTACCGGGGCGCCATTCCAAAGGGTGCTCGCTATCTCGGAATCCAGGGCTTCTGCTGATGAGTGTGTCGGCGAGATGTTGGGTTGGTGGGAGCTATGAGGTTTAGTCCTGCAGCGCTAGGGGTCGGGGCTCCTGGATTGCTTCGGGGCCTGTCGTCCGTCGACATTCCGCCGGGCTTCGAGGAAGTGATTGCGGATGGCTGGGTGGTCGAGCGGGATGCTGTGCTGCTAAAACGCTTCCGCGAAAGTTACCACGGCGACCGCAATAGGTTCACTGATGTCGTAGGATACGAAATTGCGGTGAATGGGCGAGCCATCCCGGACATGGATCTCGATCCGGCATCTTCGGACACGATTCGCGTCTTGCTGCGCCGTGGCGTTTCCTTCGCTTGGGCGGCGCTGTGTAGATTGCGAGACTCAGACGTTGCGTGCGGAGTTGCTGCCTATGTGACGGTGACACCCATGCTGTTTAGTCCGGAGCAAGTGACTGGCAACGTTGCGTTTAGCTCAGTTGGTGCCGCCTTCACGCCTTACATAGATCCGGAGTCCTGCTCTGCTGGCATCGTCGTGCTGCTAGAGAGTCACCAAGTAGGGGACATGCTTCCTGGCTACAGTGGTTGAATAGCTGAGGTCTGTAGTTGTCAGGGTGGTTCCGGTTCGAGGGCGAGTCTGGTCTGGGTGAGGAAGCCGGGTATCAGGTCCGGCCGGTACTGGATGCGTTTGAGCCGGTTGCGGATGATCGCGGCGCGGTGGTCCATGCCGTCGATGGCGGGCTCGCCCAGGTCGGCTTTCGCCGTCGACCACAGACTCTCGACCGGGTTGAGGTCGGGGGCCGTACGCGGATAGCTGGACCAGCGGTCAGCCACCGGTGACGGGCTGCGGTCAGATGACTCATCATGTTGCTGGTATGGGTGTGAAAGTCGGCCGACCTGGAGGACTGGGTCTGGAACGCGACGCTGATCCTCGATCTGGGCTGCCACGAGCTTTCCTGACAGGGGCGCAAGAGCACCCGCAGCGACGGCAACAGTGGCGACTGCGTTGAGGTCGCCGACAAACCAGTCCGGTGCCATCGGCGTCCGAGACTCCAAAGACCCGCACGGCCCAGCGCTCGTCTTCGCGCCAGACAAGTGCGCAGCGTTCGCCGGATACGCCTGCATGGGCGTGTCCGAGCCAAGCTGACCCGCGCCGCGCGTCGCGGCTCAACGGTGCCAGTTGCCTGCCGGTTACTGGGTGCACCGGCGGGTGGAAAGCTGGCCGGACAGGGCACGTCCGACGGGTACGCAGAGTAGGGTCACCGGCGTGAGCGGGAAACGTGAACCCGCGTACCTGTTGGGCTCCCCCTGAACCAGCTCGGCAGGCGTGTGCGGCCGCGAAGAAAGGCGCCCCTGTGACAAGCCCACGGAAGACCCGCGTCGCCATCGTCTTCGGCGGCCGCAGCACCGAGCACGCGATCTCCTGCGTCAGCGCCGGCAGCATCCTGGCCGCGATGGACAGCGACGAGTACGAGATCGTGCCGGTCGGCATCACCCGCGCCGGGCGATGGGTGCTCACCTCGGGGGAGGATTCTCAGCTCGCCATCGCCGACCGGCGGCTGCCGGAGGTCACCGCCGCCGCCGGCTCCGCCGTGGTGCTGCCGGCCGACCCAACCGACAACGGGATCATGATGTTGGACCCGATCGAGGGGGCGTCCGTGTTGGCCGGCGTCGACGTGGTCTTCCCGGCGCTGCACGGCGCGTACGGCGAGGACGGCACCATCCAGGGCCTGCTGGAGATGGCCGACATCCCGTACGTCGGGGCCGGGGTCTTCGCCTCGGCCGCCGCGATGGACAAGGAGTTCACCAAGAAGCTGGCTACCGCCGAGGGCATCCCGATCGGCCCGTACGCGGTGCTGCGCTCCGGGGTGAGCCTCAGCGACGCCGACAAGGAGCGTCTCGGCCTGCCGGTGTTCGTGAAGCCGTCGCGGGCCGGTTCGTCCTGTGGCGTCACCAAGGTCGCCGACTGGGCGGAGCTGGACGCGGCGGTCGCCGCCGCCCGCGCGATCGACCCGAAGGTGCTCGTCGAGGCGGCGATCGTCGGCCGGGAGGTCGAGTGCGGGGTGATCGAGGGTGAGGCCGGTGGCAGCCCGGAGGCGTCGCTGCTGGCCGAGGTACGGGTGGTCGCCGGCCACGAGTTCTACGACTTCGAGGCGAAGTACCTGGACGACTCCTGCGAGTACGACATCCCGGCCGGGCTGCCGGAGCACGTCACCAAGCAGGTGCAGGACTACGCCTGCCGGACCTTCACCGCGTTGGACTGTGCCGGGCTGGCCCGGGTCGACTTCTTCGTCACCGACGACCTGCGGGTCTACCTCAACGAGATCAACACGATGCCGGGGTTCACCTCGACGTCGATGTTCCCGCGGATGTGGGCGGCGACCGGCCTGGAGTACCCGAAGCTGGTCGACCGGCTGATCCGTTCCGCGCTCAGCCGGGGCACCGGCCTGCACTAAGCGGCGGTCATAGGCTCAGGCCCGGCAGCCGCGTGGGGCGGCGTCGGCGTCGCTGGGCACCGTCTCGATCAGGGTGTCGGCGAACGCGATCACCCACTGGCCCGGCTCGTCGTACGTGCCGGGCACGGTGACCTGCACCGGAATCTCCCGGTCGACGGTGGTCCAGACCGTGGCGTCGGGCTGCTCGGCGGCGTGCCAGCAGACCCCGTCCAGCGGGTACACCAGGTCGGTCGGCGCGAACGTGGCGGCCGGCACCCCGCAGGCGACGGTGATCGGCGGTTCGCCGTACGCGGCGTTCTGTTCCGCCCCGGCGCTGACCGGCCGTTGGCGCAGGTCGCGCAGCGTACCGGGAAGTTGGGACAGCAAGGCCCGGCAGACGATCTCGGCGCGTTCACCCAGGGCGGGTGCGGCGATCTGCACCGGCGTGGTCGGCACCGGCGCGACCGACGCCGACGCCGACGGGTCCGCGCCCGCCTGTGGGTCGACGACGGGGTTGGCCGGGGTGAGCCGGCTGATCGCGGCCAGTGCCACGATCACGGTCAACGGCAGCGCCACCACGGTGGCCCAGATCGCTGCCTGCCGGGTGGTGCGGTCCCGCCCGGCGGGAGCCGACCCGGACCCGCCCGGTCCAGGCTCGTCGGGAGCCGACCCTGACCCGCGCGGTCGAAGGCCGTCGGGAGCCGGCGCGGACGACTCGCCCGGGTCGACGCCGGGCGAGGAAGCACTGGTAGTAGGGGAGTTGAGCTGGTCGGTCACTACAGTCGAACCACCGAACACGTCAGGGTGCGGGTGATGCCCGGCACCATCTGGACCCGGCTGACTATCATCGTGCCGAGTTCGTCCACGGTATGCGCCTCGGTCAGTACGACGACGTCGTACGGCCCGGTCACCGCGTCCACCCGGACCACGCCGGAAATGTCCGCGATCGCGTCAGCCACGTCGCGTGCCCTTCCGACTTCGGTCTGGATGAGGATGTATGCCTGGACCACGACCCGACTCCTATCCGCCGCCGAGGGCGACTCGAACGTGAAACTACCGTACGGAGCAGGCCGGATTCATGACGGTGCCCGAGTGGAGACGACGATGAACGAGGTGTACCGGTGAATGTGGCACGGGCGGGTGAATTCGGGCTCATCTCCCGGGTCACCGCGCGGCTACATTCAGGCGCGGCCACCCTGCTCGGTCCCGGCGACGACGCGGCGATCGTCGCCGCCTCCGACGGCCGGGTGGTCGCCTCCACCGACGTGCTCGTCGAGGGCCGGCACTTCCGGCGCGACTGGTCCAGCGCCATCGACGTCGGGCACCGGGCGGCCGCCGCGAACCTGGCCGACATCGTGGCGATGGGGGCGGTGCCGACCGCGTTGCTGGTGGCGCTCTGCGCGCCGCCGGAGACCGACGCGGGCTGGGCCGAGGACCTGGCGGTCGGCCTGAACGACGAGGCTGCCAAGGTCGGTGCAGCCGTCGTCGGCGGTGACATGTCGGCCAGCCCCACGTTGACCATCGCGGTGAGCGCCCTCGGCGACCTGCACGGCGCCACCCCGGTGCTGCGCGGCGGGGCGCACGCCGGCGACGTGGTCGCGCTCGCCGGGCGGCTCGGCTATGCCGCCGCCGGCTACACGGTGCTCTCGCGCGGCTTCCGCTCACCGAAGCTGCTGGTGGAAGCGCATCGACGTCCCGAGGTGCCGTACGCGGCCGGTCCGGCCGCCGCGAACGTCGGCGCCAGCGCCATGATCGACGTCTCGGACGGGCTGATCGCCGACCTGGGGCACATCGCCGCCGCCAGCCGGGTCGGCATCGACCTGCGGCGGGAGGCGTTCGAGGTGCCACCGCAGATGCGCGACACCGCCAACGCGCTCGGCGTCGACCCGTACCAGTGGATCTTCGGTGGTGGCGACGACCACGCCCTCGCCGCGACCTTTCCCGAGGACCTGCCGTTGCCGAAGGGTTGGCGGCACGTCGGGCACGTGGTCAAGGGTGCCGGGGTGACCATCGACGGCCAGCCCTACCAGGGCGCCCCCGGCTGGGAACACTTCCAGTAACGCGCCACCACACCGGGCGATCGGCCAGCGCCGCACTACCCTTTATCCGTGACTGAACTGCTCTCCACCGGCGTCGAGCTGCGCCGGGTCCGCTTCACCGACGCCGTCGCGCAACGCCTCGTCGCCGCCGCCATGGCCGATCTGGGTGCCCGCTACGGCGGCACCGGCGACGACACCCCGGTCGACCCGGCCGACTTCGACCCGCCCGGCGGGGCCTTCCTGATCGCCCACCTGGACGGAGCGCCGGCCGGCTGCGCCGGCTGGCGCAGCCACGGCACCTCCGGCGAGGACGCCGAGCTCAAGCGGATGTACGTCGCGGCCGACGCCCGCGGCCGGGGCGTGGCCCGGGCGCTACTCGCCGCCGTGGAACGCTCCGCTGCCGGTCAGGGCCGCCGCCGGCTCATCCTGGAATGCGGCGACAAGCAGCCCGAGGCGATCGCGCTCTACAGCAGCAGCGGGTACGCCCGGATTCCTAACTTCGGCTACTACCGGGACTCGCCGGGTTGCCTGTCCTTCGGTCGGGTGCTCTGAACCATCCTGCTGTCCGGGGACCTGAGCTCCCCGCTGTCCGGGGGGAACACACGTAGCCGCCGGACCAAGCTGGCCCGGCGGCTACGGAAGTGTCGATCAGTGGGGGCGGGGCTCAGGCGCCCCGGACCACCTTGCCGGCCTTGAGGCAGGAGGTGCAGGCCTTGACCTTGCGGGTGTTGCCGCCACCGGCCGGGGTGCGCACCGTCTGGATGTTCGGGTTCCAGCGGCGGTTGGTCTTCTTCTTGGACCACGGCACGTTGTGACCGAAGCCCGGCCCCTTGCCACAGACGTCGCACACGCTAGCCACGGAACACTCCTGGGGATTTGTTGATAATCAGGTTGCCGGTCGCCGGGACACACACCGCCCAGACAACCTGGCCAGGTTACCCGATCGAGCAGGCCGCCGGCCAACCGCCCCCGCCGCGCCGCTCACCGCAGCCCGCCGCGCCGCTCACCGCAGCCCGTGGCGTGGTCCGCACCGCAGCCCGGGCTCGTCTTCGCCGCGCCTGTCGGCGACCGCCAGTAGGCTCATCGCCGTGCTGGACACCCTCGACGACGCCGCCGTCCGTCGGTGGTGCGCGGGTGGACTGGCCGCGCTGCGTCGTCACCAGGGCGAGATCGACGCGCTCAACGTCTACCCGGTGCCCGACGGCGACACCGGCACCAACCTGGTGCTGACGCTCACCTCCGCCCAGCAGGCGCTCGCCCTGGACCTGGACAACTCCCCTGAGGGGGAGCAGACCGCGCACGGCCGGGTGCTGCGGCTGATGGCCCGGGGTGCGTTGCTCGGTGCCCGGGGCAACTCCGGGGTGATCGTCTCGCAGATCCTGCGCGGGCTCGCCGACGCGCTGACCGACACCACGGTGGTCCGGGGCCGGGCCCTGGCGGCGGCGTTGACCGTCGCCACCGACGCGGCGTACGCGGCGGTCGCCCGCCCGGTCGAAGGGACCGTGCTCAGCGTGGTCGCCGCCGCCGCGCGCGCCGCCGACCGCGCCGGCTCCGACAACCTGACCACAGTGGTACGGGCCGCCGCCTCGGCCGCCCGTGACGCCCTCGCCATCACCCCCACCCAGCTGCCGGCGTTGGCCCGCGCCGGCGTGGTCGACGCCGGCGGCCGGGGCCTGTGCCTGCTGCTCGACGCCCTGCTCGTCGTGGTCGACGGCGACACCGGCACCAGCGGCACAGCCGGCGGCACCGACCGCATCGGCGAAGGCCGCGACGGCGGGGCGGGGCAGCCGGCCCCGGTCGTCCCGGCCGCCGGCCCGGTGCCGGTCACCGCCCGCGAGACCGGATCCGACGAGTACGGCTACGAGGTGCAGTTCCTGCTGGACGCACCCGCCGACGCCGTCGAGGCGATGCGGGCCGCACTGGCCGCGATCGGCGACTCGCTGGTCGTCGTCGGCACCGGCGACGACCCTCCGGTGTGGAACGTGCACGTGCACGTCGACGATATCGGTGCCGCCATCGAGGCGGGGATCGCCGCCGGCCGGCCGTACCAGATCTCGGTCACCCGGTTCGCCGACCACCCGGTGCCGGCCGGTCCGCCCACCCGGTCCGCCGTCGTGGTCGCCACCGGCGCCGGCCTCGCCACCCTGTTCGCCGGCGAAGGTGCCGCCGTCGTCGGCGGATCCCCGTCCACCGCCGAGCTGCTCGACGCCGTCCGGGCCACCGGCGCCACCGAAGTCGTGGTGCTGCCCAACGATCCGGACACCCAGGCCGTCGCCGGCCTCGCCGCCCGCGAGGCGGAGACCGCCGGGGTCACGGTCGCCGTGGTGCCGACCAGGTCCCCGGCGCAGGCCCTCGCCGCGCTCGCGGTCCGTGACCCGCAGCGCCGCTTCGACGACGACGTGATCGCGATGGCCGAGGCCGCCGGCGCCTGCCGGTACGCCGAGGTGTGTTTCGCCGCCCGCGAAGCCCTCACCGTCGCCGGTCGTTGCCGCCCCGGCGACGTACTCGCGCTGGTCGAGGGGGAGGTGCTGCTGATCGGCACCGACCTGGACGGCACCTGCCGCAACCTGCTCGACCAGCTGCTCGGCGGCGGCGGTGACCTGGTCACCCTGATCCTCGGTGACCAGGCACCGGCCGGGCTCGGCACGGCGGTCGAAGCACACGTGACCCGCTGCTGGCCGTTCGTCGAGGTGCACACCTACACCGGCGGCCAGCCACACTTCCCGCTCCTGGTCGGAGTCGAATGATGCAGCCGTTGGAGCCCGGATGACTCAGCCATGCACGTTGGACACCCCGTTGACCGTCAACCTGGGCGCGAAGACCGCCAAGGCGATGGCCGACCACCTCGACCTGCACACCGTCGGGGACCTGCTCTACCACTTTCCCCGCCGCTACGACCAGCGCGGCGAACATACCGACATCCGTTCGCTGGAGGTGGGGGAGCAGGTCACCGTCCTGGGCCAGGTGCGGCGGACCACCGTACGACCGATGCGTCAGCGGCGCGGCAAGCTGCTCGAAGCGGTCGTCGAGGACGGCACCGGCGGCACCCTCACGTTGACCTTCTTCGGCAATCAGGCGTGGCGGGAGCGGGACCTCAAACCGGGCCGGTGGGGGCTGTTCGCCGGCAAGGTCACCGAGTTCCGGGGCGTCCGCCAGCTCAACGGCCCCGAGTACGTGCTGCTCGGCGACGGTGCCGCCGACGGTGAGGTGGCCGCCGAGGACCCGGTGGAGGAGTTCGCCGGGGCGCTGATCCCGGTCTATCCGGCGGCGGCCGCCGTCCCCACCTGGGTGATCGCCCGCTGCGTACGGACCGTGCTGGACGTGCTCACCGCGCCGGAGGACCCGATGCCGGCGGCGGTGCGGGCCAGCCGCACCCTGATCGGCCTCGACCCGGCGTTGCGGCGGATCCACCGCCCGGCCAGCGAGCCGGAGCTGTTCCAGGCCCGGCGGCGACTCAAGTGGGACGAGGCGTTCGCCGTACAGCTGACGTTGGTGCGCCGCAAGCTGCGCGCCGCCGACTGGCCGGCGCGACCCCGGCCCCGCTCCGACGGCGGCCTGCTGGCCGCCTTCGACGAACGGCTGCCGTACCAGCTGACCGACGGTCAGCAGCGAATCGGCGAGGAGATCGCCGCCGACCTGGCCGTCGCGCATCCGATGCACCGGCTGCTGCAGGGTGAGGTCGGCTCCGGCAAGACGGTCTGTGCGCTGCGGGCCATGCTGCAGGTGGTCGACGCGGGCGGTCAGGCGGCGCTGCTCGCCCCGACCGAGGTGCTCGCCGCCCAGCACCATCGGGGCATCCAGGAGCTGCTGGGGCCGCTGGGCCGGGCCGGTGAGCTCGACGGCGACCCGGCCGGCACCCGGGTGACGCTGCTGACCGGTTCGCTGGGTGCGGCGGCCCGCCGGGCCGCGCTGGACGAGGTCCGCGCCGGCCGGTCCGGGATCGTCATCGGCACCCACGCCCTGCTGTACGAGGGCGTCGACTTCGCCGACCTGGGTCTGGTGGTGGTCGACGAGCAGCACCGCTTCGGCGTGGAGCAGCGCGACGCGTTGCGGGCCAAGGCCGAGCAGCCGCCACATGTACTGGTGATGACCGCGACCCCGATCCCGCGCACCGTCGCGATGACCGTCTACGGCGACCTGGAGGTCTCGGCGCTCACCCAGCTGCCCGGGGGCCGGTCGCCGATCGTCTCGCATGTGGTGCCGGCGGCGGACAAGCCGGCGTTCCTGGAGCGGGCCTGGCGGCGGGTACGCGAGGAGGTGGCCGCCGGCCACCAGGCGTACGTGGTCTGTCCCCGCATCGGTGACGCGACCGGCACCGGCGCCGACGAGGAGCCTCCCGGCGACGGTGACGATCCCGGGGCGCGGCGGCCGCCGCTGGCGGTGACCGAGGTGGCGCCGCTGCTCGCCGAGGGGCCGTTGCGCGGGTTGCGGATCGAGGTGCTGCACGGGCGGCTGCCGGCCAACGCGAAGGATTCGGTGATGCGGGCGTTCGCCGCCGGTGACGTCGACGTGTTGGTGGCGACGACGGTGGTCGAGGTCGGGGTGAACGTGCCGAACGCCACCGTGATGATCGTGCTGGACGCCGACCGGTTCGGGGTGTCGCAGCTGCACCAGCTGCGCGGTCGGGTCGGTCGGGGCTCGGCGGCCGGGCTGTGCCTGCTGGTCACCGATGCCGCCGAGGGTACGCCGGCCCGCGAGCGGCTGGACGCGGTCGCGTCGACCACCGACGGGTTCCGGCTGGCCGAGCTGGATTTGGAGCAGCGCCGTGAAGGCGACGTGCTGGGGGCAACCCAGTCGGGTCGTCGCTCGCATCTGCGGTTGCTGTCGCTGCTGCGCGACGCCGACCTGATCGGCCAGGCACGGGCCGAGGCGATCGAGCTGCTCGACGAGGATCCGGAGCTGACCCGGCATCCGGAGTTGGCGGCCTCGGTCGACACCCTGGTCGACGCCGACCGCGCCGAGTACCTCGAAAAAGGCTGACGGGGCGATCATGGACGGGGGCGAGCGGAAGGGCGCCGACCGGGGTGGTCGACGCCCTTCCAGGGGTGGTGCGGTTGGCTAGTCAGTCACTCGATCTCAGTGATGGACAGCTCAGGCGGTGAAGGTGACCCGCCGACGACGCGCCAGGTAGAACAGCACGCCACCGATCGCGAGCAGCGCGACGGCGCCAGCGGCGATGCCGCCAGCGGCGGCACCGGTGACCGGCAGCTCGCCGCCGCCTTCGCCACCCTCGCAGTCCTCCGGCAGCTCCCAGGCGAAGGCCTCTGTGTCATCGAAGCCCTCGATGACCGGAGTGACCTCGAGTCCCTCGAACGCGTCGAACTCGGCGACTCCGGATTCACCCGGACCCACGGTGACGGTGAGCGTGTCACCCTCGTTCGGCACGAAGTCGACGGTGACGGTCTCGCCGTCCTCCGGGTTGTTGATCGTGAAGATCAGCTGGTCGCAGGTGTACTCGACGACGCCCTCCGGCTCGCTGGGCTCCACCACCGGCGGCTCGGTCGGCTCCGGGGTGGCGCTCTCGGTCGGCTCCGGGGTCGCCGGTGCGGTGGGGCTCTCGGTCGGCTCCGGGCTCGGCTCGCTGCTCGTGCTCGGCTCGGGAGTCGGCTCGGGAGTCGGCTCGGAAGTCGGCTCCGGCGACGGCTCGGCGCACCCGTCGATCGGCCGCCGCGGCTTCTTCACCGCGTTGCTGGTGACGGTCTGCGTGACGATCTTGGTCTTCTTGGACCCGGCCCGGCTCCACTCAGCGGTCACCGTCAGGGTCACCTGGGAGACCTCGGACGGCAGAGTCTGCTCGCTGCGGATGCCCTCCTTGCCGGTCGGCAGTTCCGCGCCGACGACGATCTCGCCGGTGAGCTCGCTCCCGGCCGGATCGGTCGAGACAGCCGTCAAGGTCGCGGCGAGGTCCCGCTCGCTGTTCCAGACCTTCCAGACGACCTTCCAGTCGCCGTCTGCCGTCACGCAGACCGGTAGGCCGACCGGGATGGGGTGGTGCGCGCTGGCGGGGGTGGTCAGGGCCACCGCGCCGACCAGGCCGATCGTTGCGCCGGCCGCGACGGCCATGGCGCGACGAAGCGGAGACTTCAGACGGTTCACACGTACTCCTGAGTAAGGGGGTTCAGGGCACGGCGGGCAGGCGGACACCTACTGGACAAACTCAGTCGATGGCTGGTGCAACGGCTCCCCGCGTCGTGCGACCGGCGTGTCCCGCCGGTACAGCGCCAGACCTTAGCGGCTCCTGAAGTGCGGCGGTGACCCAAAGCTCGGGCTAAGAATCATGTTGTTGATTTGAGATATTTAATCTACGTAAAGTGTTCAGGTAGCCATCCGCTGGTAGTTATTGACGTATCAACAGTCACTTGGGTAGCGAAATACCCAGTGGTAACCGCACAGATCGTGGCGGTCGTGGGCGGTTCGGGTGACTGGGTGGTGATGGGCTAGCGTCCATGCAATGACCGCACCGGACACCGCCACCGCCCGTCGCCGATGACCCGGATCATCTCCGGCCGGCTCGGCGGGCGGCGGATCGCGGCACCGCCCGGCGTCGGCACCAGGCCCACCGCCGATCGGGTCCGGGAGGCGCTGTTCAGTGCCATTGGCACGATGACGGACCTGGTCGGGGCCCGCTTCGCGGACCTGTACGCCGGCAGCGGCGCGGTCGGCCTGGAGGCGTTGTCGCGCGGCGCGTCCCACGCGCTGCTGGTCGAATCCGACGCCCGGGCCGCCCGTACGATCCGGGAGAACATCGCCGCGTTGCGGGTGGCGGCCGATGCCCGGCTGGTCACCGCCAAGGTCGCCACCGCCCTGGCCGCGCCGCCGGACGGCCCCGGCTACGACGTGGTCTTCGCCGACCCGCCGTACGCGGTGACCGACGACCAGCTGCGGGCCGTGCTCGACACGCTGGTCACCAATGGCTGGCTAGCTCCGGACGCGGTGGTCGTGGTCGAGCGATCGGCCCGTGGGCCGGCCCTGAGCTGGGTGGAAGGCATCACTGCCGAACGCGGGCGGCGGTACGGCGAGACCATGCTTTGGTACGGTCGGCGATCATGAGACGCGCGGTGTGTCCCGGCTCGTTCGATCCGGTAACCAATGGTCACCTCGACATCATCGGCCGGGCCAGCCGGCTGTTCGACGAGGTCATCGTCGGGGTTCTGATCAACCAGTCCAAGGCGGGGTTGTTCACCGTCGACGAACGGATATCGATGCTGCGCGAAGTGACGGAGTCTTATCGAAACGTCCGGGTCGCTGCGTTCAGGGGTCTGCTGGTCGACTTCTGTAAGGCGCAGGACGCCGTGGTGGTGGTCAAGGGGCTACGCGCGGTGAGTGACTTCGACTACGAGTTGCAGATGGCCCAGATGAACATCGGGCTGGCCGGCGTCGAGACCTTGTTCATGCCCACCAATCCGCTCTACTCGTTCGTCTCCTCCAGCCTCGTCAAGGAAGTGGCCAAGTGGGGCGGTGACGTGTCGGCACACCTGCCCGACGTGGTGCGCGAGCAGTTGATCGCCCGCGTCGTCACGCCGCCGCCAGCGGCCTGAGACCTCGCCCCCCCGGTGCGGCGCGCCGCGACTTGCCGGGGGTCAGGATGGACCGCGTGTTGTGCAGGGTCGCATCATTGGTGGAGCGACGACCGGTTCGCCGGTTGCGATGATGACGTTCTGGCCCGGCCTTGACATCATGTTGGGTCGACCCGCCGACAACAGGGAGTGAGATGCTGGTGGATCCGTTCGACCGCATCGACGAGATCATCGCGATGGTGGAGACCGCGCGGGCCGTGCCGATGTCCAGGAACAACTGCATGCTCGACCGGGCCGAGATGATCGGCGTGCTCGACCAGTTGCGGGCCGAGTTGCCGGCGGACATCCGCCGGGCCGCCGCGCTGCTGGAGGAGCGGGACAAGATCATGGACGCCGGCAAGCGGGAGGCGGACCGGATCATCAGCGAGGGTGAGGCGGAACACGCCCGCCTGGTGTCGGTGAACGAGATCACCGTCTCCGCCGAGCACGAGGGTGCCCGGATCGTCGCCGAGGCACGGGCCGAGGCCCAACGGCTGCGGGCCGAGGTCGACGACTACGTCGACACCGCCCTGGCAAACTTCGAGCAGTTCCTGACCCGGGCGTTGGCCTCGATAGAGCGTGGTCGGGACAAGATGCACGCGCTGCGCGAGATCGGTACCTTCGGTGCGGGGGACGAGAGCGAGCGCCCGTTGCCGTTCTGACCTGCGCCGCCCGACCCTGACCCAATTCGACGCTACGGCCGCTGCTCGGGTAACCTGCTATGTCGGCCTCTACCAGGCCGGAGTCTGACTATGCGCAATCACTCGTCGAACACACTCAACCCCAGGTCGCCGCTCGTTCTCGATACCCGGGAACTGCCGCGCCGGCCTGGCGCGTTGCGTACCGTCAGCCGGGTGGTGCCTGCGCCGGCAGACCTCGGGTTGGAGATGAACGGCGTCCCCGAGGGTGCCGACCTGAGCCTCGACCTGCGGCTCGAGTCGGTCTCCGAAGGGGTCCTCGTCTCCGGGACGGTCTCCGGACCGGTCTCCGGCGAGTGCGGGCGTTGCCTGCGCGCGATCGACGAGTCGCTGACCGTCACGATCCAGGAGCTGTACGCGTACGAGAACAGCACCACGGACGAGACGACCGACACCGACGAGGTAGGCCGGTTGCAGGACGATCTGATCGACCTGGAGCCGGCGCTGCGGGACGCGGTGGTGCTCACACTGCCGACCAACCCGCTCTGCCGGAGCGACTGTCCCGGGCTGTGCTCCGAATGCGGGGTGCACTGGGACGAGCTGCCGGACGACCACAGTCACCAGGAGGTCGACCCCAGGTGGGCCGGCCTGTCGCAACTGACCCGCCAAGAGGAGTAAGAACCGTGGCCGTTCCCAAGCGCCGGATGTCCCGTAGCAACACCCGGTCCCGCCGGTCCCAGTGGAAGACCTCCGCGGTGGTCACCGTGGAGTGCCCGCAGTGCAAGTCCGCCAAGCTGCCGCACACCGCCTGCACCGTCTGCGGCACCTACAACGGCCGCCAGGTCATCGAGGTCTGATCGGTCGTCGTGACGTCGCCGGTCTCCGATCGGGCGGCGCGGACGATCTGGCGATCGCCGGGTGCGCCGGCCCGGGAACGGGCCGGCACCGTCTCCCCGACGGGCACCCTGCGGATCGCCGTCGACCTCCTCGGCGGGGATGGGGCACCCGCCGTCGTGGTTGACGGCGCTCTGCACGCCTGCCGTGCTGATCCCAATCTCGAGTTGTTGCTTGTCGGCCCGCCGGACATCGCCGGCGAGGTCCGCGCCGCGCTGCCCGCCGGGCAACAGCACCGGGTCGCCGTACGGCCGGCTACGCGCGCCGCCGAGATGGCCGACGGGCCGGTTCGCGGCGGCCGGGCCGCCACCACCATCCAGGCCGCGGTGGCCGCCGTCGCCGAAGGCGCGGCGGACGCGGTGATCTCCGCCGGGCCCAGCGGTGCGATCGTCACCGCGGCCGCGCTCGGCCTCGGCCGCTGGCCGACGATGCGTCGGCCCGCGCTCGTCGCGTTGCTGCCGGCGGTCACCGGCCCGGTGGTGCTGCTCGACGTCGGTGCCTCCGTGGAGGCCCGCCCGGCGACCTTGGCCCAGCATGCCCGACTCGGGGCCGCGTATGCGGCCGCCCGGCTCGGCCTGCGCCGCCCCCGGGTCGGGCTGCTGTCGATCGGCGTCGAGCCGGGCAAGGGCGACCGTGCCCGACGCAGCGCCGACACCCTGTTCCAGACGGCGGCCCTGCCCGCCGCCGGCCGTTATGTCGGGCTGGTCGAAGGACATGACGTCACCCTCGGCGGTCGCGCCGACGTCGTCGTCACCGACGGGTTCACCGGAAACGTCCTCCTCAAGGGCATCGAAGGTGCGTACGCCATGGCCGGCGGCGCGGAACCGGGCGGGATCGCCCCCCGGGCCGCGATGCTGCTCGGGGTGGCCGGAGCGGTGGTGGTCTGCCACGGCGCGGCCAGCGGCGCGGACCTCGCCGCCGGGATCGCGCTCGCCGCCAGCCTGCATCGTGACCAGGTGACCGCGACGGTCGCCGGGATGCTCGACGACTCCACCCGGCAGCTCGCAGATCAGGACGAGGTATCACCATGAGCAACAACCAGCTCCGCCGTCCGCCGGTGGTCCATCTGGAGGCGGCGTTCGGCATCGCCTTCGACGCCGACCTGTTGGAACGGGCGTTGACCCACCGGTCGTACGCGTACGAGAACGGCGGACTGCCCACCAACGAGCGGCTGGAGTTCCTCGGCGACTCGGTGCTCGGGGTGGTGATCACCTCGGCGCTCTACCACAACCATCCGGACCTGCCGGAAGGGCAGCTCGCCAAGCTGCGGGCGAGCGTGGTGAACATGCGGGCACTGGCCGAGGTGGCCCGGTCGCTGGGCCCACACGGACTCGGCCCGTACCTGCTGCTCGGCAAGGGCGAGGAGAGCACCGGCGGGCGCGACAAGGCGAGTATCCTGGCGGACACCCTGGAGGCGTTGCTCGGCGCGGTCTACCTGCAGTACGGGCTGGACACCGCATCGATCGTGATTCATCGCCTGTTCGATCCGCTGATGGCGCAGTCGGCCCGGCGGGGCGCCGCCCTGGACTGGAAGACGAGCCTGCAGGAGTTGACCGCGACGCTGGGGCTCGGCGTTCCCGAGTACCGCATCGACGACGCCGGCCCGGATCACGCCAAGACCTTCACCGCCTGGGTGGTGGTCGCTCAGCAGCGGTACGGCGGAGCCGAGGGTCGGAGTAAGAAGGAGGCCGAGCAGCGGGCCGCCGAGGCCGCCTGGCGTACCCTCTCCACGCAGATGGTTGAAGCCACGGAGTCGGCCGGTGCCGCGGTGACCCCCGACAGCCCCGCGTCCCCCGACAGCCCGGTGGTGCCGTCCGACGGCACGCTGCCGGCTGCAGCGGAAGGCTCGCTGCCGGCTCCGGTGGACGGTCAGTCGCGCGGTGACCAGGACCGGCCGGATCCGGCTGCGTCCGCCTGAGCCGCCCGCGACCCCGTCCAGGGAGGACCCGATGCCAGAGCTACCCGAGGTCGAGACCGTCCGGCAGGGCCTGGCCGGCTGGGTGCTCGGCCGGCGGTTCGCCGCTGTCGAGGTCCGCCATCCGCGTGCGGTCCGCCGGCACGTGCCGGGCCCGGTGCACTTCGCCGCCGTTCTGACCGACCGTCAAATTCTCGATGTACGCCGACGGGGCAAGTACCTGTGGTTGCCGCTGGACAGCGGAGACGCCATCGTCGGTCATCTCGGCATGTCCGGACAGTTGCTGCTGCAGCCGGCCACGGCGCCGGACGAGGCACATCTGCGGATCCGGTTCCGGTTCACCGACGGCGGTCCCGAACTGCGCTTCGTCGATCAGCGTACGTTCGGCGGGCTCACGGTCTCCGCCGGTGGTGCCGACCTCCCGGCGGAGATCGCGCACATCGCCCGCGATCCGCTCGACCCGGACTTTTCCGACGAGGCCTTCGTCGTCGCGCTGCGTCGGCGGCGAACCGAGATCAAGCGGGCGCTGCTGGACCAGTCGTTGATCTCTGGGATCGGCAACATCTACGCCGACGAGGCGCTGTGGCGTGCCGAGCTGCACGGCTCCCGGCCTACCGACCGGCTGACCGCGGCGACCGTCACGCTGCTGCTGGCCCAGGTACGCGAGGTGCTCTCCGACGCAATCGTCCAGGGTGGCACGAGCTTCGACGCGTTGTACGTCGACGTCAACGGGCAGAGCGGGTACTTCGACCGCTCACTGAACGTGTACGGCCAGGAAGGCCGGCCCTGCCGCCGCTGCGGTGCGGCCGTCCGGCGGGAGTCGTTCATGAACCGGTCGTCGTTCAGTTGCCCGCGGTGTCAGCCGAGCCCGAGGGAGACCGGTGGGCCGGTGGCCGTGGCCCGACGGCCGTCCGCTGCGGTCGGCGACGGGCCGGGCTACGCGACCGCCCCGAACATCTGAGTCCAGTACAGGGTGCCGCTGGCCGATTCAGCCGTGCCGACGCCCATCGCGACGGCGTCACAGTTGAGGATGTTGGCCCGGTGGCCGGGGCTGTTCATCCAGCCTTGCATGACCGCGGCGGCGGTAGGATAGCCGGCCGCGACGTTCTCGCCGATCGCCCGCTGGTAGCCGGCCCGTTCGGCGCGCTCCCACGGCGAACTGCCGTCGCTGCCGTCGTGGGACATGTTGTTGGTTGCGGCCTGGTCTTCGCTGTGCAGCCGGGACGCCTCGGAGAGCCGGGTGTTGATGGTCACCGGCCCGCACCCGTTGGCGTCGCGTTCCTGGTTGACGATTACCAACACCTGCTGCTCCAGGTTGTTGGAGTCGGCCGGCGGCTGCTGCGGCGCCGGGGTGGTCGGGGCGGCGGCCGGGGTGGTGCGCTGCGGTTGCGCGGTGGGAGTGGTGCGGCTCGGAACTGGGGCGGCCGAGGTCGGCGGCGGTGGTGGTGGTGGTGGGGCCGGGCTGGCGCTCGGGGTGGGGGCGGGTCCGAGCTCGGCGGCGAGGACCTCCGGTTCGCCGATCTGCGGGTCGGCGGTGGAGCTGGTCGGGCCGGCAGGCGGATCGACGGTCGTGTCGAGTCCGGCTGTCGCCGTACCGCCCTTGCCGGACCCGTCGTCCGGCCCGCCGGTGAGCCCGGCGCGCAGCATGGCGACTCCGCCGCCGATGGCGACCAGCAGGACGGCGACGAGCGTGGCCAGCGCGACTGGTCCGGGTACGAAGCGTCGCCGACGGTTGCTGCCCGGCCCGGTGGCGTCGGCGTCCTTTCTGGTCTTGCGCGCCCGGCGTCGGCCGACGGTTTCGTGGCTGACGGTAGCGGAGTCGTCGGCTTCGATCCATCCGGTGGCGTCGTTGCCGCCGGACAGGTCGCGGCCGGTGTCGTCGAACCCGGCGGTGTCGTCGAATTCGTACCCGCCGGTGCCGGCGGGCCAGTCGGCGTCGCGAGCCAGGCCGGGGTGACCGTCCACCGGGGGGTGGCCGTCGGTCAGCGAGTAGCCGTCGGTCAGCGAGTAGCTGTCGACTGGCGGGTAGCTGTCGATCGGGGCGTATCCGTCCTCCGGGGGATACCCGGCGGCCGCAAGATGTCCTGCCGTCGAGGGGTAGGGGTCCGCTGGGGCGTAGGAGCCGGCCGAAGGGTTGTGGTCGCTGTCGCCGCGCCAGCCCGTGTCGAGGTGGTCATGCCAGGAACGCTGTCCGAGCCGGTCGTCGTCCCAGTCGGTGCTCTCATGGCCAGTGCCGTCACGGCCGGCAGGACTCGCGGCGGACGGCGGCAGCCTGTCCGGGCTCGTGCCATTGACCCGGTCGTTGCGCCGGTACAAGGTCTTCATCCTCCGCAGGTGGGGTGTCGGCGGCGGCGCCGACCGGACTCGCCGGGGCACTCGGGGCCGATTGCGACGCTATGGGCCGGGTGGGAGGCTCGGCAACTGTTCTAAGGGAAACCGGCGATCGACCTAAGGAAGAGATAAGGCGGACAGTTCGTCGCTGGGGCCCAACGGCGCTCCTGTGACCTACACCGCAAAACCGCCGCCCTTCGTACCTTTTGGGCGATAGATTCGGTAGATGATGTGGTGATCCTCGTCTGGTGCAACTTGACGAAGCGATGACTTCGGCGGAACATAGGGGTGTCGCCAGTCGCGCCCAGTCGTGCCCTCGCATGCCCGAGGGTTGACAGTCGCGGGGATTTCACGGGCGCGCGTTGGCCGGCCTTTCCGGCAGCGCATTACAAGGAGACGAAATGGCGAAGGCCCTCTACGGCCACGTTGGTGCAGCACCCGACCGGCGCCTGCTCAACGAGGTCACCCGATTGCGTGCCACGGTTCAGGCACTGGAGTTCGAGATCACCCGGCTGCGGGCCGAGAACGACCGGCTCGCGGCAGAGGTCGCCGAAACCGACGACCTGCTGCGGCTCGCTGAGCCCGCGCTCACCTGATCTCCCGGGCGCCGGTCACCCGCCGGCGCCCACTGCCAGTGATCCAGATCCCAGAACGCACGCACCGAGAGCGCGCCGACACGCCAGTGCCGGCGCGCATCCTTTTGTAGCCGTCCGCCCGTTGCCCGGCACCCTGTTGGCGTTGCCCGGCACCCTGTTGGCGTTGCCCGGCACCCTGTTGGCGTTGCCCGGCACCCCGTTGGCGTGAGCCGTGCACCCATGGCGTACCAGGTGGCGAGGGCCCGGACGGGTTAGCCTGTGCGGTACTGACCAGCACTGACGGCCGCCCGGCGACCCGTTGGACGAGGAATCGGACCGTGCATCTCAAGAGCCTGACGGTGAAGGGTTTCAAATCCTTCGCCTCCGCCACCACCTTGAAGCTGGAGCCCGGGATCACCTGCGTGGTCGGTCCCAACGGCTCCGGCAAGTCCAACGTCGTCGACGCTATCTCCTGGGTGCTGGGCGAGCAGGGTGCCAAGGCGCTGCGCGGCGGCAAGATGGAGGACGTCATCTTCGCCGGCACCGCCGGCCGCGCCCCGCTCGGTCGGGCCGAGGTCACCCTCTCCATCGACAACACCGACGGTGCGCTGCCGATCGAATACACCGAGGTCTCGATCACCCGCCGGATGTTCCGCTCCGGCGAGAGCGAGTACGAGATCAACGGCAGCTCGTGCCGGCTGCTCGACATCCAGGAACTGCTCTCCGACTCCGGCATCGGCCGGGAGATGCACGTCATCGTCGGCCAAGGCCAGCTCGACGCGGTACTGCACGCCAAGCCGGAGGACCGGCGGGCCTTCATCGAAGAGGCCGCCGGCGTGCTCAAGCACCGCAAGCGCAAGGAAAAGGCGCTGCGCAAGCTGACCGCGATGCAGACGAACCTAGACCGGCTCACCGACCTGACCGCCGAACTGCGCCGTCAGCTCAAACCGCTGGGCCGCCAGGCCGAGGTGGCCCGCCGGGCCGCCGGCATCCAGGCCGACCTGCGCGACGCCCGGCTGCGTCTGCTCGCCGACGACCTGACCACTCTGCGGACCACCCTCGACAAGGAGATCGCCGACGAGACGGCGCTGCGACAGCGGCGAACCGAAGTGGAAGCCGAGCACGTCGAGGTGCAGGGTCGGTTGGCCGAGCTCGAAGCTGCCCTCGCGGAGGACGCGCCGCTGCTCGCCGCGGCTCAGGACACCTGGTACAAGCTCGCCGCCCTGCAGGAGCGGTTCCGCTCCACCGAGCAGCTGGCCGGCGAACGACTGCGGCACCTGTCGATGGTGCCAGACGACGAGCGACCCGGCCGCGATCCGGACCAGCTCACCGCCGAGGCACACCGGATCCGGGAGCAGGAGGAGGAGCTGCGGGCTGCGCTCACCGACGACCAGATCCGGCTCGCCGAGGCGGTGGAGGGCCGCCAGCAACTCGAAGCGCAGCTGGCGCGGGCCGAGCGGGCGTTGGTCGCCGCGGCCAAGGCGATCGCCGACCGGCGCGAGGGACTGGCGAGGTTGACCGGCCAGGTCAACTCGGCGCGGGCCCGTACCTCCAGCTCCGCCGAGGAGATCTCCCGGCTCGCCGCCGCATACGCCGACGCGCAGGGTCGTGCCGACCAGGCCCAGCAGGAGCTGGACGCGGCGGCCGAGCAGTCCACCGAGGCCGACCGCGACAACGCCGACCTCGACGCCCGGCACGCCGAGGCGGTGGCCGCCCACGACGCCGCCGCCGCGGCGGTACGGCAGTTCTCCGACGCCGAGCGTCGGGCCGAGAAGGAAGCCGCCACCTGGCAGGCGCGGGAGGACGCCCTGGCGATGGGGTTGCGTCGGGCCGACGGTGCCGGGGCGCTGCTGGCCCGGGCCGACCAGATTCCCGGCCTGCTCGGCAGCCTGGCCAGCATGCTGACCGTCGCACCCGGACACGAGGCGGCGCTGGCCGCCGCGCTCGGCGGGCTCGCCGACGCGGTCGCGGTGACCGGCGTCGACGAGGCGGCCGAGGCGATGCGGCTGTTGAAGATTCAGGATTCCGGCCGCGCCAGCCTGGTGGTGGCCGGCCCGGCGGGGCCGGGAATGATCGGCTCCGCCGACGCGCTGCGCCCGGCGCTGCCGTCCGGGGCGACCTGGGCACCGGACGTGATCACCTGTTCCGAGCAGCTACGCCCGGCGCTGCACCTGGCCCTGCGCGACGTGATCCTGGTCGACGACCTCGCCGCCGCCACCCAGGCCGTCGTCGACCGCCCGCAGCTGCGGGCGGTCACCCCCGACGGCGACATCGTCGGCGCCTACGCCGCCGCCGGCGGCTCCGCCAAGGCACCCAGTTTCATCGAGGTGCAGGCGGCGGTCGAGGAGGCCCGCGCCAACCGGCTCACCGCCGAGGCGACCGTCGCCGAGCTGCGCGAGCAACTGGGCGAGGCCCGGGAGACGGCGGCGACGCTCAAGGAGCAGGTCGCCGCGGCCGCGGCCGCCCGCCGCCAAGCCGAGGGGCAGCGTAACGCCGCTGCCCGCCGGCTGGCCGAGCTCGGTGCGGCGGCCCGGTCGGCCCGCGCCGAGGCGGACCGGCTCGGTGCCTCCCGCGACAAGGCAGCCGAGGCCCGGGAACGCGACCTGGCGACCCTGGAGGAGCTGGCGGAGCGGCTGCGGCTCGCCGAGGCGACGCCGATCGACGAGGACCCTTCGACGGCCGAACGTGACCAGTTGGCGGCGATGCTGCCCGGGGCCCGGCAGAACGAGATGGAGGTGCGGCTGTCGGTCCGTACCGCCGAGGAACGGGTCTCTTCGATCGCCGGCCGAGCGGATTCGCTGCTGCGGCAGGCCGCGGCCGAGCGGGCGGCCCGGGAACGGGCCGCGGCCCGGCGGGCGTCGCGGGCGCGAGGCGCGCAGATCGCCCGGGCGGTCACCGTCGGTGCTCGTGCCGCGCTGACCGGGCTCACCGGTTCGCTGGTCGACGCGGCCCGGACCCGCGACGAGATCGCCGGGGCGCGGGCCGCGCGGGAGGCCGAGTTGCAGGAGGTACGCGGTGCGGCGAAGCGCCTCAGCGCCGAACTGGAGCGGCTCACCAGCGCGGTGCACCGCGACGAGGTGGCCCGCGCGGAGCAACGGCTGCGCATCGAACAGCTGGAGGCGAAGGCGGCCGAGGACTTCTCCCTCGATGTCGACACGTTGCTGTCCGAGTACGGCCCGCATCAGCCGGTGCCGCCGACGCAACCCCAGATCGCGGCGGCGGCGGCCGGGGGCAGACCCGAACCGCAGCCGGTGCCCTTCGACCGGGCCACCCAGGAGAAGCGCTCCGCGAAGGCGGAGCGGGAGTTGGCGCTGCTGGGCAAGGTCAACCCGTTGGCGTTGGAGGAGTTCGCCGCGCTGGAGGAGCGGTTCAAGTTTCTCTCTGACCAGTTGGAGGATCTGAAGGCGACCCGCAAGGACCTGCTCACCGTGGTCTCGGACGTGGACAACCGGATCCTGGAGGTCTTCGCCAGCGCGTACGCCGACACCGCCCGCGAGTTCGAGCAGGTCTTCACGGTGCTGTTTCCCGGTGGGGAAGGCCGGCTGGTGCTGACCGACCCGGACGACCTGCTGACCACCGGGGTGGAGGTGGAGGCGCGGCCGCCCGGGAAGAAGATCAAACGCCTGTCGCTGCTCTCCGGCGGTGAACGGTCGTTGACAGCGGTGGCCATGCTGGTGGCCATCTTCCGGGCGCGGCCCAGCCCGTTCTACATCATGGACGAGGTGGAGGCGGCGCTCGACGACGTCAACCTCGGCCGGCTGATCACCCTGATGGCGCAACTGCGCGACCGCAGCCAGCTGATCATCATCACCCATCAGAAGCGCACCATGGAGGTGGCCGACGCCCTCTACGGCGTCACGATGCGCAACGGCGTGACTCAGGTGATCAGCCAACGGCTCAAGTCCGCCGAGGAGGCACCGGCGGACCCGGCGGGGTGAGCCGGCGGCTGGCCACCGTGCGGAGCTGACCCTCCTTCGTGGTGCCCTCCAACACGACCTCGGCCGACGCCCCGTCGTGTACCAACGTGCTCACCGCGTTGCCGAAGTACGGTCCGTCGAGCTTGCGCCACCGGACCGAGGGGGCGGGCAGCCCGGCGGTCCGGGCGAGCGCGCGCACCATGGCGGCGGGTCCACGCCACCAGCCGAGCCGCATCAGCGGCCGCATCGGTGCCGGCACCTGGTTGTGGATGGGTGAGCAGGTGAGCTGATACACCGGCGTACGCACGTCGCCGGGCAGTTCGGCCCGGGCGACGTAGGAGTGGTGCACGTCGCCGGAGAGCACGCTGATCGAGGCGGGCGACCGATCGCCGGTGCCGAGCCGGGCGAACACCTGCCCGAGGTCGTCGAACGAGCGCCGGAAGGCGGCCCAGTGTTCCAGATCCACCAGCTGGCGCAGCCATTCCGACACCGCTGCCACCGGGCGGCGCGGTGAGTCCGCGAGCCGCTCGTTCCACGACTCCAGGTGGTGGATGCCCGGCGGCATCAGCCAGGGCAGCGACGAGCCGACGACCAGGTGGTCGTATCGGCCGTGTGCCCGGTCGGTGAACCAGGACCACTCGCCGGCGGGCAACATGCTGCGGGCGCCGGGCCGCAACACCCGGCTGCACCGGTTGTCCAGCACGATCACCCGGGTGCGGCCGAGATCCAACGAGTAGCTCCACTGGTACTGCACCTGGGCCCACCGCTGCTGGTCGTGGGCCAGGTCCGCTTCGGTGTCGACCCGGATGCCGAACTCGCGCAGCACCTCGGTCGCGTCCTCGGCGGCGGTGACCGCGCGGTAGACCGGGTCGGCCGCGATCTCGTCCGGGTCGAGGTTGCCCAGGTGCTGGTAGACCCAGTACGAGGCGAGCCCGCTGCTGATCCGCTCGGTCCACCAGGCTTCCCGGTGCATCCCGGCCCGCCACCGCGCCGAGGTGTTCCAGTCGTCGATCACCTCATGGTCATCGAAGATCATCACGCTGGGCACGGTCGACAGCAGCCAGCGGATCTCCGGATCCCGCCAGGACTCCAGGTACAGCTTGGTGTATTCCGGAAAGCTGACCACCTGATCGTCGGGGGCACCGGGCGGCAGCCCGCGGTGGCGGCGCCGACGGCGCAGAAACCGGCGGATCACCGGCGAGGTCTCGTCGGCGTACACCTGGTCGCCGAGCAGCAGTAGCAGGTCCGGCCAGGCGTCACCGGCCGGGTCCAGGTCCACCAGCCGGCGGGCGTACGCGTCGAGCGCGTCCGGTGGCAGCCGGCGGGTCGTCGAATGCTGGGTGGTCTCCCGGCAGGAACCGAACAGCAGCCGTACGGGCTGATCGGCGTCGTCGGCCCGACGGGTGCGGATGACGCTCGGCGGGTACGGCGAGTCCGGCTCCGGCCATACCGGCCGGTCATCGAGGAACACCTGGTACCGGACGCTGGTGCCGAGGGCGAGCCCGGTGACGACGACCAGTGCGTAGTGATGTCCGAACGCGCTGAAGGTGGCTGCCGTTCCACCCGCAGCACCCGACGTCTCGACCCGTACCGTGGCCGGGGCGCTGGTCTCCACCCAGATGGTGGCCCGATCACCGACCACCCGCCGCAGCAGCGGCCCGACCAGGAGCTCGGTGCCCGATATCGGATCGCCGGTGCCGTTCACGAGGGTTTCGAGCGGCTCGTCGCCTTCAGCGGCCGTAACGGCGTTCTCGGGCACCGGTGGGCCGTACCGGCGGGACGTCGAGGGCATCGTCGACCTTTCGTGAAGGGGCGCGGACTGTTCCCCGTTTCTACCCGCGCCAGTGTCCGATCACGCATGAGTCGCCTGGCCGCGACAGGGTACCGGCCGGGGCCGCCGGTTGATGGGCGCGGTGGGCGGGACGCGGCGGCAGCCATCTGTCAGGATTTCCGGCATGGATTACCTTGTCCTCGCCGCGATCCTGCTCGGTGTGCTACTGCTCGCCAGCGTGGGGCTGGTGGTGCCTCGGCTACGCCGACAGCCACCGCTGCCCCCGGCACCGCCGACTCCGCCCGGTGGCCTGCAGCCGGATGAGCGCCCGCCGGTCGAGCAGGGCGACGGGCCGGTCGGCATCGCGGTCGAGGATCGCCCGGCGGCCCCGCCCGTCGAGCCCGACCAGGCACCGGCTGAGCCGGTCGCGCCGGCGGCGCCGGTGCTGGAGCGCCCCGAGCCGACCGCCGGGCGGCTGGTGCGGCTCCGGACCCGGCTGTCGCGCTCGCAGGGTCTGCTTGGCAAGGGCCTGCTGAACCTGCTGTCGCGGGACCGGCTCGACGAGGAGGTCTGGGAGGAGGTCGAGGAGAGCCTCATCTCCGCCGACGTGGGCATCGAGCCGACCCGGGAGATCGTCGACCGACTGCGGGAGCGGACCCGGGTGCTCGGCACCCGCAGCGCCACCGAGCTGCGGACGCTGCTCACCGAGGAGCTGGTCGCGGCGTTGGATCCGCAGCTGGACCGGACGTTGAACATCACCGGCGAGCCCAGCGTGCTGCTGGTGGTCGGCGTCAACGGCGCCGGTAAGACCACCACCTGCGGCAAGATCGCCCGGGTGCTGGTCGCCGACGGGCGCAGCGTGCTGCTGGGCGCGGCGGACACCTTCCGGGCGGCCGCCGCCGACCAGCTGACCACCTGGGCGTCGCGGGTGGGCGCGGAGGTGGTACGCGGTCCGGAGGGTGCCGACCCGGCCAGCGTCGCGTTCGACGCGGTGAAACGGGGCATCGACACCAAGGTGGACGCGGTCCTGATCGACACCGCCGGGCGGCTGCAGAACAAGGTCGGGCTGATGGACGAGCTCGGCAAGGTCAAGCGGGTGGTGGGCAAGCTCGGTCCGGTGCACGAGACACTGCTCGTGCTGGACGCGACGACCGGTCAGAATGGGTTGGAACAGGCCCGGGTGTTCACCGAGGCGGTCGAGGTCACCGGGGTGGTGCTGACCAAACTCGACGGTACCGCCAAGGGGGGTATCGTCATCGCGGTGCAGCGTAAACTCGGCATTCCCGTCAAATTGGTAGGTCTCGGGGAGGGTTCGGACGATCTTGCCCCCTTCGACCCAGCGCAGTTCGTCGATGCCCTGATGGGCGTCGAACCACGTGGAACGGATGCGTAACCTCGGGTGACGTATCGCAACGAGGAGCCACGTCTCGGGAGACCGTACGTGACCCAGAATGAAATTCCGTTGCGCGGGGGCAACGTCAGCACCGTGGTGCGGGTCGGTGACACCGTCAGACGCAACGTCGGTCCGTGGACCCCTTCGGTGCACGCGCTGCTCCGCCACCTGGAGTACGTCGGGTTCACCGGCTCACCCCAGGTGCTGGGGATGGACGAGCGCAACCGGGAGGTGCTCTCGTACGTCGAGGGTGAGTGCGGGGAGTATCCGCTGGCACCGCACTGGGTCAGCGACGAGGCGCTGGTCACGGTCGCGACGATGCTCCGGATGTTCCACGACGCCCAGTACGGGTTCAATCCGCCGCGCAGCGCGGTGTGGCGGTCGTTCGGTCCACCGCCGCCGGACACCGAAGTGATCTGCCATCACGACGCCGCGCCGCACAACGTCATCTGGCGGCCGGACGGCACTCTGGCGCTGATCGATTTCGACCTGGCCTCGCCCGGCGCGCGGATCTATGACGTCGCCTACGCGGCCTGGACCTGGGTGCCGCTCTTCTCCGACCGGGATTCGTACACGCTCGGCTGGCGTCAGCCGGACCGGCCTCGTCGGTTACGCCTGTTCGCGGACGCCTACGGGCTGATCCCCCGGGACCGGCACCGCCTGGTCCGCACCATCCGCAAACGGGTGGTCGACCACGTCGAGGGAATTCGTCGGATGGCTGCCGCCGGTGATCCGGCCTTTGTCCGGATTGTGCATAAAGGGCACCTTCGTCGCCCAATGCGTGATCTTCGGCTGCTCGACTACGAGCGGCACATTCTGGAGTACGCGCTGCGATGATCAAGTCGCATCGCTGTGTCTGACAACGCCGGCACGTCAGGGTGGCCGTCGTGCGGTGGATGGCCGGCGAGTGGCACCGCTCGGTAGCGTCGATGCGACGGGCTGCAAGGAACTGTCGCCTTCCGGACGGTCTGGGGCGGCTATTCGGCTGATATGACCCTGACTGATCTTCGGATAGTGAAGTGTTCTTCACATGTTGGAAACAACCTGTCACCTTTTGGAAACCCCTCGGGCACCGTGGGTGAAACAGCTGGCCAGCAAGCTTCGCGCAACCGGCGAGCAGGCGATGCTGCCTCTTGGTGCCGGTTTTGTTTCCAACTGAGAGGAGGCAGCGTGCCGGAACTAGATTCTGGTGCCACCGCCTGGATTTTGACTTCAGCCGCCCTGGTGTTGCTCATGACGCCCGGATTGGCGCTGTTCTACGGTGGCATGACGCGGTCCAAGTCCGTGCTCAACATGATGATGATGAGCTTCGGGGCGATCGGCCTGGTCAGCCTGCTGTGGGTCTTCTACGGCTACAGCATCGCCTTCGGCGACGACGTCGCGGGCATCACCGGTGACCTGTCGATGGCCGGCCTGCGCGGGATGCTCGAGTCCGGCACCGAGGGCGGCATCCCGGACCTGCTGTTCGTCGTCTTCCAGATGATGTTCGCCATCATCACCGTCGCCCTGATCAGCGGCGCGATCGCCGACCGGACCAGGTTCGGTCCGTGGCTGCTCTTCGCGGGTCTGTGGGCCACCCTGGTCTACTTCCCGGTCGCGCACTGGGTGTGGGGCGGCGGCTGGATCTTCGAGCTCGGCGTGCTGGACTTCGCCGGTGGCACCGCGGTGCACATCAACGCCGGTGCGGCAGCCCTGGCGCTTGCCCTCGTCCTCGGCAAGCGGGTCGGCTGGCCGAAGGACAAGTTCAAGCCGCACAACCTGCCGATGGTCCTGCTCGGCGCCGGCCTGCTGTGGTTCGGCTGGTTCGGCTTCAACGCCGGCTCGGCCCTGGCCGCCAACGGCACCGCCACGGTCGCCTTCATCAACACCCAGGTGGCCACCGCCGCCGCGGTCCTCGGCTGGATCGTGGTCGAGTGGCTGCGTGACGGCAAGCCGACCACCCTCGGCGCGGCCTCCGGCGCGATCGCCGGTCTGGTGGCGATCACCCCGGCCTGTGCGTTCCTGGAGCCGCTCGGCGCCATCGCGCTCGGCATCATCGCCGGTGCCGTCTGTGCCCTGGCGGTCGGCCTGAAGTACAAGCTCGGCTACGACGACTCGCTCGACGTCGTCGCCGTGCACATGGTCGGCGGCATCATCGGTTCGCTGCTCATCGGCTTCCTCGCCCTTGAGGTTCTCGCCGGTGAGGGCAACAACGGACTGATCTACGGTGGTGGGCTCGACCTGCTCGGCCTGCAGGCGCTCGGTGTGGTCGCGGTGCTGGTCTACTCGTTCGTCGTCGCCTACATCATCGGCTTCGCGATCGACAAGACCATCGGCTTCCGGCTCAAGCCCGACGCCGAGGTCGAGGGAATCGACACCGCCGAGCACGCGGAGAGTGCCTACGAGTTCGGTAGCACCTCGGGTGGTGGCTTCGCCGCCGCAGGTATCGGAAAGGCACCCGCAGCGACGGGTGAGTCCGCTCCGGTCAGCGAGAAGGTCGCCGGTTAACGTTCCCTGATGGAGGGGTTAGACATGAAACTGGTGACTGCGGTCATCAAGCCGTACCAGCTCGACGCGGTCAAGGAGGCCCTGCACGCCCTCGGCGTGGCCGGTCTGACCGTGAGCGAGGTCCAGGGGTACGGACGTCAGAAGGGCCACACCGAGGTCTACCGGGGTGCGGAGTACACCGTCGAGTTCCTACCGAAGATCCGGGTCGAGGTGCTGACCGACGAGATCGACGTCGAGAAGGTCGTCGACGCGGTCGTCACGGCGGCTCGCACCGGCAAGATCGGCGACGGCAAGGTCTGGGTCACGGCCGTAGAGGACGTCATCCGGGTCCGTACCGGTGAACGCGGTCTCGACGCACTCTGATCCGGCAGCAGGAGGATAGATGGCAGACGGAGTCGGGGTTCGGCGCCAGCGTGCGGCCGGCCCCGGCCCGTCGCTGTCGGACGGCATCGGTGCCGCCGCACGTGTGGAGCGTGCGGCGGCGCTCGACGTCTGGCTGACCACCCTGATGCCGGCCGGGCTCACCGGCATCGCCCTGGTGGCGGTCGGTGGCCTCGGCCGGCTCCAGTGCTCCCCGTACAGCGATCTCGACCTGGTGCTGATGCACCGCGGCGTCGCCGGGATGGACGAGATCGCCGCCCGGATGTGGTATCCGATCTGGGACGCCCGCCTCGGGCTGGACCACTCGGTACGTACCTTGCCGGAGGCGCTGTCCGTAGCCCACGACGACGTCAAGGTCGCTCTCGGGTTGCTCGACGCCCGGCACGTCGCCGGGGACCGGGCGCTCACCGCTGACCTGCAGGCCGCCGCCACCGACCAGTGGCGGCGCACCGCGATCCGCCAGTTGCCAGCGTTGCGTGACGTCACCGAATCCCGCTGGCGCACCCACGGTGAGCTTGCCTTCCTGCTCGAAGGCGATCTGAAGGAAGCCGCCGGTGGGCTGCGGGACGTGGGAATCCTGCGGGGCATCGCCCTCGCCGGGATCGCCGACAGCATGCGTCCGGCGGCCCGAGCCGCGCATCTGCGGCTGCTGGACACCCGCGACGCGCTGCACGTCGCCGTCGGCCGCCGGGTGGACCGGCTGGTCGCCCAGGAGCGGACCACCGTAGCGCGGCTGCTCGACCTGGACGACCCGGACACCCTGTTGCGCCGGGTCGCCTCCGACGCCCGCACCATCACCCACGCCCTCGACGACGCCTGGCGCGCGGCCGAGCGGCTGCGGTCCGGCCGGCGGCGCGGGGGCGGGTCGCCGGTGCGCCGGCCGGTCGCCCGCGACGTCGTCGAACACGACGGGGAGTTGGTGCTCGCCCGGGCGGCGATCGGCGCCCGCCCCGATCCGAGCCTGTCGTTACGGGTCGCGGCGGCGGCGGCCAGTAGCCGCCTACCGATCGCCCGGGCGACCTGCGAGTGGCTGGCCGCGTACTGCCCGCCGTTGCCGGCACCCTGGCCGGACCAGGCCCGCGCTGCGCTGGTCACCCTGCTCGGTGCCGGCCCCGGTCTGGTGCCGACCTGGGAAACCTGCGACCGGTACGGGCTGGTCGACGGCTGGCTGCCGGAGTGGCCCCGGATGCGCAGCCTGCCGCAGCACAACCCGGTGCACCGGTTCACCCTCGACCGGCACCTGGTGCAGGCGGCGCAGGAGGCGACCGCGTACACCCGCGAGGTGGACCGGCCGGACCTGCTGTTGCTGGGTGCGTTCCTGCACGACGTCGGCAAAGGGCTGCCCGGCGACCACAGCACGGTCGGCGCACCGATCGCCGCCCGGATCGCCGCCCGGATCGGGCTGCCGCCGGCCGACGTCGACCTGATCGGGAAACTGGTCCAGTTGCATCTGCTGCTGCCCGAGGTGGCCACGCGTCGCGACCTCAGCGACCCGGTGACCATCTCGCAGGTGGCCACGGCGGTCGGCGACACGACCACCCTCGGGCTGCTGCACGGGCTGGCCCGGGCCGACGCGCAGGCCACCGGGCCGGCCGCCTGGTCGCACTGGAAGGGTCGGCTGATCGCCGAACTGGTCCGCCGGGTGCACACCGCGCTGGACACCGGAGTGCTGCCGCGTCCGCCACAGCCCGATTCGGCCCTGGTCGCCGGCCCGCTGCCGGCCGTACACATCGATGGTGACGACCGGGTCGCGGTGGCCGCCGCCGACCGGCACGGCCTGCTCGCCGCGGTCGCCGGATGTCTGTCCCTGCACCGGCTCGACGTGCTGACCGCGGACGCCTCCACGGTCGACGGGCGGGCCCTGGTCGAATTCCGGGTGCAGCCGCGCTACGGCACCCCGCCGGACACCATCGCACTCACCGCCGACCTGCGCCGGGCGGTCACCGGCGACATCTCGGTCACCCAGCGGCTGCGCGGGCGGGCGCTGGCGGCCCGCCGGGGCGGGGCCGATCCGCGGGTGGTCTGGCATCGGGAGGCCGCCACCGACGCGGTGGTGCTGGAGTTGCGGGCGGCGGACTCGGCCGGCCTGCTGTACCGGGTGACCAGCGCGTTGGACGAGGCCGGCGCCCAGGTGCGCGCAGCGCGGATCTCCACCCTCGGTGGCGACGTGGTGGACGCCTTCTATCTGGTGGGCGGCTGGCCGGACGACGCCGAGCGGGAACGGCTGCAGAGCACGGTGCTCGCCGCCGCCGGCTGACCCTACCCAGGTGCCGGCGCGGTGGAGCGGCGGGAGCGGGCAGTGCGGTCGACGGTTAGGCTTGTGAGGTCGGGGTGCGCTGTTGCCCGATGCCGCTGCGAGTGGCCCTGCCGGATCGACATACAGGATGTTGCGTCGTGTTTGACACTTTGAGTGATCGGCTGTCCGGGATCTTCGGCAAGCTCCGCGGCAAGGGCCGGCTCACCGACGCCGACATCGACGCCACCGCCCGGGAGATCCGGCTGGCGTTGCTGGAGGCGGACGTCGCGCTGCCGGTCGTCAAGTCCTTCATCGCCCGGATCAAGGAACGGGCCCTCGGCTCCGAGGTGTCCCAGGCGCTCAACCCGGCCCAGCAGGTCATCAAGATCGTGCACGAGGAGCTGGTCGCGGTCCTCGGTGGCGAACAGCGCCGGTTGCGGTTCGCCAAGCAGCCGCCGACGGTGATCATGCTGGCCGGTCTGCAGGGTTCCGGTAAGACGACGCTCGCCGGCAAGCTGTCCAGCTGGCTGAAGTCCCAGGGGCACCAGCCGCTGCTGGTCGCCGCCGACCTGCAGCGGCCCAATGCGGTCGGCCAGTTGCAGGTGCTCGGTGGTCGGGCCGGGGTCGAGGTCTACGCCCCGGAGCCGGGCAACGGGGTCGGTGATCCGGTCGCCGTCGCGAAGGCGTCGATCGAGCACGCCCGCCGGTCGGCCCGCGACATCGTCATCGTCGACACCGCCGGTCGGCTCGGCATCGACGCCGAGATGATGGCCCAGGCAGCGGCGATCCGTGACGCGGTCGACCCCGACGAGATCATCTTCGTCATCGACGCCATGGTCGGTCAGGACGCGGTACGCACCGCCGAGGCCTTCCGCGACGGCGTCGGGATCACCGGCGTGGTGCTGTCCAAGCTCGACGGCGACGCTCGTGGTGGCGCGGCGCTGTCGGTCCGGCAGGTCACCGGCGAGCCGATCCTGTTCGCCTCCACCGGCGAGAAGCTCAGCGACTTCGACGTCTTCCACCCGGACCGGATGGCCAGCCGGATCCTCGGCATGGGCGACGTTCTCACCCTGATCGAGCAGGCCGAGCAGGCCTTCGACGCCGATCAGAAGGAGAAGATGACCGCCAAGCTGATGGGCGGCGAGCAGTTCACCTTGGAGGACTTCCTCGACCAGCTCATCGCGGTCCGCCGGATGGGTCCGATCGCCAACGTGCTGGCGATGATGCCCGGCATGGGGCAGATGAAGGACCAGTTGGCCGAGGTCGACGACAAGCACTTCGACAAGGTCACCGCGATCATCCGGTCGATGACGCCGGGGGAGCGGACCAACCCCAAGATCATAAACGGTTCCCGGCGGGCTCGGATCGCCAACGGCTCGGGCGTGACCGTGATGGATGTCAACCAGCTGCTCAACCGCTTCACCGAGGCGCAGAAGATGATGAAGCAGATGGGCGGCATGATGGGCCTGCCCGGCGGGCGGCGAAAGGCGACCAAGTCGCCGAAGAACAAGCGCAAGGGCACCAAGGGCGGCAACCGTGGCGGCGCCCGGCCCCGCACCGGCGGGATGCCGGCCGGCTTCCCCGGCGGGATGCCGCAGCTGCCGCCGGGCCTGGACCCGAACGCGCTCGGTGGCGGCGGTGACGGTCTGCCGCCCGGTTTCAAGCTTCCGAAGATCGACTTCAACAAGCTGAACAAGCGGGAGCAGGACTGAGTACGGCCGTGACCGTACCCGCGCCGGTCCCGCTGCACGTACGTGGCGTCGTGCTGCCCGACGACCAGACCCGCGACCTGTGGCTGGTCGGTGACCGGGTCACGCTGACCCCGGTCCCGGGCGCCACGACCGTCGTCGACGGCGGGTTCATCCTGCCCGGGCTGGTCGACGCGCACTGCCACATCGGCATCGCCCGGGGCGGGGTGCCGATCGGCTCCCTCGACGACGCCCGCAAGCTGGCCTACGCCGACCGCGACGCCGGCGTGCTGGCGCTGCGCGACGCCGGGTCGCCGTACCCGTATCCACAGCTCGACGACGAACCAGAGCTGCCCCGGCTGGCCCGGGCCGGCCGCCACGTCGCGCCGCCCCGGCGCTATCTGCGCGACATCGGCGTCGAGGTGCCGGCCGAGCGGCTTGCCGACGCGGTCACCGAGCAGGCCAAAGCGGGCAACGGCTGGGTCAAGATGGTCGGCGACTGGATCGAACGCTCCACCGGCGACCTTGCCCCGGCCTGGGACGCCGACGCGATGACCGAGGCGATCGCCGCCGCGCACCGCGCCGGGGCCCGGGTCGCCGCGCACACCTTCGACGAAGCGGCGGTCGAGATCCTGGTCCGGGCCGGGGTGGACTCGGTCGAGCACGGCACCGGACTGAGCCTCGACCTGATCGACGAGATGGCCCGGCGCCGAACCGCGCTGATCCCGACGATGATCAACATCGCCACGTTCGGTGGGATCGCAGACCAGGCCCGGGAGAAGTTCCCCCGGTACGCCGAGCACATGCTCGCCCTGCGCGACGGCTTCCCCGAGGTGGTCCGCGCCGCGTGCGACGCCGGCGTGCCGATCTTCGTCGGGACCGACGCCGGTGGTGGGATCGACCACGGCCGGGCCGCCGACGAGATGCTCACCCTGCACACCCGGGCCGGCATGTCGGCGCCGGCGGTGCTCGCCGCGGCCTCCTGGTCTGCCCGGGACTGGCTAGGCTTCCCCGGTCTGGTCGAAGGTGGCCTCGCCGATCTGGTCGCCTACCCGGCCGACCCCCGGACCGATCTGCGGGTGGTCCGCGCGCCGCAGCGGATCATCCTGCGCGGGCGGGTACTGCGCTGAGCCTCCCTGCCTTGCTGGACCGCTGTCGGTGGGCACTGTGCTGGGCCGCTGTCGGTGGGTGCGGTTCGCAGCCGCCGCCGGCGGCGCATAGGATGTCCGGTCATGGCCCGCGTGCTCACACCTCGTGCGGAGGATTTTCCCCGCTGGTACCAGGATCTGATCGCCAAGGCGCAGCTGGCCGACAACGGACCGGTGCGCGGCACCATGGTGATTCGCCCGGCCGGGTACGCCATCTGGGAGCGGATGCAGTCCGAGATGGACATCCGGATCAAGGCGGCCGGTGCCGAGAACGCCTACTTCCCGCTGTTCATCCCGGAGAGCTACCTGCGCCGGGAGGCCGAGCACGTCGAGGGCTTCTCGCCCGAGCTCGCGGTGGTCACCCACGGCGGTGGCAAGCAGCTCGCCGAGCCGGTGGTGGTCCGGCCGACCAGTGAGACCGTCATCGGCGAGTTCATGGCCAAGTGGGTCGACTCCTACCGTGACCTGCCGCTGCTGCTCAACCAGTGGGCCAACGTGGTGCGCTGGGAGTTGCGGCCCCGGGTGTTCCTGCGGACCAGCGAGTTCCTCTGGCAGGAGGGCCACACCGCGCACGCCGACTTCGCCGACGCCCGCGCGTACGCCCGGCGCATCCTGCACGAGGTGTACGAGGATTTCATGGTCAACGTGCTCGGGATCCCGGTGCTGGTGGGGCGTAAGACCGCCCGGGAGCGCTTCGCCGGAGCAACCAGCACCTACACCCTCGAAGGGATGATGGGCGACGGCAAGGCGCTGCAGTTGGGCACCTCGCACGAGCTCGGCCAGAACTTCGCCCGCGCCTTCGACATCACCTACGCCTCCGCTGAGCGCACCGTGCAGCACGCCTGGACCACCTCCTGGGGTGTCTCCACCCGGATGCTCGGTGGGCTGATCATGGTGCACGGCGACGACAACGGGTTGCGGGTGCCGCCCCGGCTGGCACCGATCCAGGCGTACGTGATGATCGTCAAGGCCGGTGACGGGGTCGCCGAGGCGGCTACCAGGTTGCGCGACGCGCTGCGCGACGCCGGGCTGCGGGTCGGCCTGGACGACCGGGTGGACACCCCGTTCGGCCGCCGGGCCGTCGACGCCGAGCTCAAGGGCTACCCGGTACGCATCGAAGTCGGCCCCCGCGATCTGGCCGCCGGCAACGCGGTGCTGGTCCGGCGTACCGACGGGTCGAAGACCCCGGTGGCGGTCGCCGACGTGGTCGGCGCGGTCCGCGACGCGCTCGAAGCCGACCAGCAGGCCCTGCACGACGAGGCGCTGGCGTTGCGCGAGTCGCACACCGTCGAGGTGGGCAACCTGGCTGACGCGATCGCCGCGGCGGGCACCGGCTGGGCCCGGTTGCCCTGGTCCGAGGTCGGGCCAGCAGGCGAGGCCGAGGCGAACGGGCACGGCGTCACCGTGCGCTGCCTGGTACGCCCCGACGGCTCGGTGCCCGACGGCGACGACGAGCCCGACCTGGTGGCGGTGCTGGCCCGCTCGTACTGAGCGCGACCAGGCCGGTGGCGCGGCTCCGGATCACCACGGGCCGGCCTTCCGGTCCCAGACGGAGTCGCCGTGCGCCGCTCGTGGCCGCCATCGTCGTTGGGCTTGTGAGCGAGGGGATGAGACATGCGGTTCCAGCCTGGGCAGTTGATCATGCACCGGAACGTGCGGCGCGGCCGGCTCGGTTGGGTCCGTCCCGCCCGCGTGGTCGCCGACGACGAGCGTGGCCTGCTGGTCTGGGTCGACCGGGGAAGCCCGGTGGTCAACGAGGTCGCCGATGACGGCCGCGGCATGCGGGCCATGCCGTTCACCGAGTGGATCACCCGGTCGTACCGGAGCAAGCACGGCTTCTGGCTCGGCCCGCCGGTGCTGAAGTTCCTGCCCGCTGGCGCGGCCCACTCGGTCTGGTGGTTCCGCGACGACAGCGGGCGGTTCCTCAACTGGTACGTCAACCTCGAGGAGCCCGGGGTTCGCTGGGTCGACGATCACCTCGCCGGAGTCGACGTGGTCGACCAGGACCTGGACGTCGTGGTTCGTCCGGACCGAAGCTGGATGTGGAAGGACGAGGAGGAGTTCGTCGAGCGGCTCGCGTTTCCTGATCACTACTGGGTGCGCGACGAGGCGGCGGTCCGGGCCGAGGGCCGGCGGGTGATCAAGATCGCTGAAGCGGGAGAGTTTCCGTTCGACGGTACCTGGTGCGACTTCCGGCCAGACCCTGCCTGGGCGCTTCCGGCCGAATTGCCGACCGGCTGGGACCGGCCGCCGGCAGTCGACTGACCGCCGGCAGGTGGGCCGGTGACCCGCCGGGGCGACCGGGTGTGGCGGTACGCCGTCCGTCTGGCACAATGACATGTTGGTATCCGGTGCGTGTCCGGCGCCCTCTACCCGGGCACGTCAACCAGTCCACCCGAGCTGCCTCTGGCCCAACCCCACTGTGCCGGTCGGCGTTCACCCGCGCACCGCCCCAGGGGGCTGGTGAAGATCGCAACAGGAGCGAACAAACCGTGGCCGTAAAGATCCGGCTTCTGCGGATGGGCAAGATCCGCAACCCGCAGTACCGCATCGTCGTCGCCGACTCGCGTACCAAGCGTGACGGCCGGGCGATCGAGTTCGTCGGGATCTACCACCCGAAGGAGCACCCGTCGGTCATCGAGGTGACCTCGGACCGCGTCCAGTACTGGCTCTCGGTCGGCGCCCAGCCGAGTGAGGCCGTCCAGCGTCTGCTGGAAAAGACCGGCGACTGGCAGAAGTTCAAGGGCCTGCCCGCGCCGCCGCCGCTGCTGATGGCACCGGAGCGGGCCGACCGCACGGCCGTGTACGAGGCGGAGGCGAAGGCCTCGGCCGGTATCGCCGACACCCCGGCCAAGCCGGCCAAGAAGAAGGCTGAGCCCAAGGCTGAGGCGAAGGCTGAGCCCAAGGCTGAGGCGAAGGCCGAGCCGGCAGCCGAGGCCCCCGCCGCCGAGTCGCCGGCCGCGACCGAGGAGTCAGCCGGTGCAGGCTCCACCGAGCAGGCCTGACATGGTACTCCGGCCCGCGCTGGAGCACTTGGTCAAGGGGATCGTCACCCACCCCGACGACGTTCGTGTCCGGTTGGTCGATTCGCGCCGTGGCAAGCGCCTGGAGGTCCGGGTGAACCCGGAGGACCTGGGTACGGTCATTGGTCGGGGCGGGCGTACCGCCAAGGCGTTGCGCCAGGTCATCGGCTCGATCGGCGGCCGCGGCGTACGAGTCGACATCGTCGACTCGTACTGATGCTGTTGATTGTCGGCCGGATCGGCCGACCACACGGTATCCACGGCGAGGTCACTGTCGAGGTCCGGACCGACGAGCCGGAGCTTCGGTTCGCCGCCGGATCGGTGTTGATCACCGATCCGGCGGCGGCGCCGGCCGGCCGCGAGGTGCCGGACCGACCGCCGCCCGGGGCGGTCCAGGTGCGAATCCCGCAGCGGCTGACGGTCGAGTCACTGCGGTGGCATCAGGGCCGCCCGTTGATTCACTTTGCTGGCATTACCGACCGTAACGTCGCTGAGGCCTTCCGTGATGTGCTGCTCTGTGTGGAGAGCAGCGAGGTCGCCGATCCCGAGGACCCCGACGAGTACCGGGATCAGCAGCTGGTCGGGCTGACTGCGGTCTCGCCAGCCGGTGAGGTTCTCGGCGAGGTGACCCGGGTCGAGCACGCTCCCGCCTCGGACTTGCTGGTGCTGCGTCGGCCGGGCGGTCAGAGTGTGCTGGTGCCGTTCGTCCGCGCGATCGTCCCTGAGGTCGATCTGCCGGGTGGCCGGGTGGTGGTCGACGCACCAGCCGGCTTGTTCGACCTGTGAGCACCCCGGCGGGGCCGGAATCGGTTGGCCGGCCCGATGATCCTGTCGGCCGGCCTGGTGACGCTCCTGGCCGGCCTGGTGACGCTCCTGGCCGGCCTGGTGACGCTCCTGGCCGGCCTGGTGACGCTCCTGGCCGGCCTGGTGGCTGCACCGACTCCGTCGGACTGCACGTCGACGTCGTCACGATCTTTCCGGACTACCTGACGCCACTGGAGCTGTCGCTGGTCGGGCGGGCCCGTCGGGCGGGTCTGCTGGACCTCGCGGTGCACGACCTACGGTCCTGGACGCAGGACGTCCACCGTACGGTGGACGACACCCCGTACGGCGGTGGTGCCGGGATGGTGATGCGCCCGGAGCCGTGGGGTGCCGCGCTCGACGAGTTGACCGCGCCGGGGCGGCCGCCGGCCCGGCTGGTGGTGCCGACCCCGGTCGGTGAGCGCTTCGACCAGGCGATGGCGCAGCGCCTCGCGGTCGAGCCCAGGCTGATCTTCGCCTGCGGTCGGTACGAGGGGATCGATCAGCGGGTGATCGAGCACGCGACGAGCCGGATGCCGGTGACCGAGGTGTCGCTCGGTGACTTCGTGCTCTTTGGAGGTGAGGTCGCCGTCCTGGTCATCCTGGAGGCGGTGACCCGGTTGATCCCCGGGGTTCTCGGCAATGCCGGCTCGCTGGACGAGGAGTCGTACGCGGACGGACTGTTGGAGGCGCCGGTGTACACCAAGCCGCCGCAGTGGCGCGGGCACGAGGTGCCGGAGGTCCTGCGCTCGGGTGACCATGGGCGGATTGCCCGTTGGCGTCGTGATCAGGGGCTGCGGCGTACGGTGACCCGCCGACCGGATCTGATCGCGAAGTTGGCTCCCGAAAAATTCGACAAAAAAGACATTGCGGTGCTGCAGGCGGCCGGATTTCAAGTCTCGGCCGCTGATATGGCAGAGTAGTGAGGTTGCCGCAGTCGGGCGCGCGTGCCCGACTGCGAGGATCCAACCGGTGGGTCGGCGTTGACGCCTACCCGCCGGGGATCAGAATCATCCATCCGCGCACCGGGACTCGGTGCGCCTTGAGTAGCCCAAGGATGCAGCGATGAACACGCTGGACGCTCTAGACGCCCAGTCGCAGCGGACCGACCTCCCGGACTTCCGCGCCGGCGACACGCTCAAGGTGCACGCCCGAGTTATCGAAGGCAACCGTTCCCGGGTTCAGATCTTCCAGGGCGTGGTGATCCGCCGGCAGGGTGCCGGCCTGCGGGAGACTTTCACCGTCCGCAAGGTCAGTTTCGGCGTCGGGGTCGAGCGGACCTACCCGGTCAACAGCCCGGCCATCGACCGGATCGAGATGGTGACCCGTGGTGATGTGCGACGCGCCAAGCTCTACTACCTGCGGGACCTCCGCGGCAAGGCCGCCAAGATCAAGGAGAAGCGGGAAAAGCAGGTCAGTTGAGCCTGTTCGTCCCGGATCCCGATTCGAGGACTGCCGCTGCGGGCCTGCGCGAACTACCCTTGCGGTAGTGACCGATGAGGAGCGCTACACCTGCGGCGGCGGGAGCCGACTCTGCTACCGCCTGTGGCGCCTGACAAGAGGCGCCGTGGGCGGTAGCGCCGTGTCTCGGGACCGGGGAGATGCGTAGCGTGTATCCGAAGGAAGATCAGGACCCCTTTCAGCGGCGCGCCGAGCCCGTCGGCGGAGCGCAGCGCAGCCGCCGGGAGAGTCGACCAGCGGCGCGGCCCCGGCCGCGCCGGGCCAGCCGCTCCAGCATGCAGATGGTGCAGCGCAGACGCCGGCAGATGCCGCTGTGGCAGGAACTCCCGCTGCTGCTCGTCGTGGCGTTCTGCCTGGCCGTGCTGATCCGGTCGTTTCTGCTGCAGGCCTTCTTCATTCCCTCCGGGTCGATGGAGGAGACGCTGCTGGTCGGCGACCGGGTGCTGGTCAACAAGGTCGTCTACGACGTGCGGGATCCGATCCGGGGCGAGGTGATCGTCTTCCGGGGGACCGACGACTGGGCTCCGGAGAACATCGAAGATCCCAACCTGGGGTTCGCCGCCAAACTCAGCCGGACGGTCGGCGAGCTGGTCGGATTCGGCCGACCCGGCGAGAAGGACTTCATCAAGCGGGTCATCGGCGTGCCGGGCGACCGGATCGCCTGCTGCGACGAACAGGGCCGGCTGACTGTGAACGGCCAGGCGCTGGACGAGTCCTCCTACTTGTACGTGGATTCCCCGCTGGACGTCCCACCGAACCCGAACGAATGCCGGTCCCGTCGCTTCGGCGAGATCGTCGTCGAGCCAGGACGCCTGTTCGTGATGGGGGACCATCGGCTGGTGTCGCAGGACGCCCGGTGCCAGGGATCGGTGCCGATCGAGAACGTGATCGGCCGGGCATTCGTGATCGTCTGGCCGCAGGACAGATGGGACGGTCTGCCCGTGCCGGGCACCTTCGACGGCCTGCCGCCATCCAGCGCGACACCGGCTGCGGTCGATCGTCCGGACACTGTGCCGGACACCTCCGGTGACCTCGTGGTGGTGCTTCCGGTGTTGATTCCGTTGCTGTTCGCTTCGCGCTCCGTGCGGTCGTTGCCAGCCGAACGTCGTAGGCTCCGCTTGTGATCGACGAGCAGACCGACAAGAAGCCCAACTCCTTCTGGCGCGAACTACCGATCCTGTTGGGTGTGGCGGTCCTGGTCGCCGTCCTGGTGCGGGCTTTCGTCCTGCAGACCTTCTACATCCCGTCGCCGTCGATGGAGCACACCCTGGACATCGACGACCGGGTGCTGGTCAACAAGGTCGTGTACCACTTCCGGTCACCTGATCGTGGCGAGATCATCGTGTTCAAGGCACCGGCCGAGTGGAGCAGCAACCCCAACGGCGAGGACTTCATCAAGCGGGTCATCGGGGTCGGGGGAGACCGGGTCCAGTGCTGTGACCCGGAGGAACGCCTGATCATCAATGGGCAGCCGCTCGACGAGCCGTACATCTTCTCCGAGGGTGGCATCCAGGATCCGGCGGCGGTCGGCCCGTTCGACATCACGGTGCCGTCAGGGCGGCTGTGGGTGATGGGCGATCACCGCTCGGCCTCGGGTGACTCGCTGGAGCACTGGGACCGGACCGGTGAGATCGACATCGCGACGATCTCCGAGGACTGGGTGGTAGGTCGGGCCTTCACCGTCTTCTGGCCGATCGACCGGGCGACCTGGCTCACCGTCCCGGAACCGTTCGACAGCGTCCCAGCGTCGTGACCGGGGCCGGACGCGACCTCGACACAGGCCCTAGTCTGGTCGAGTGACGCACCCGCAGGAGACGGTCGATCTGGCAGAGTCGGCCAACCGGCCGGCGCGTGCTCGGCGGGCCGCCCGGGTTCTGTTGATCGACTCGGCCGATCGGGTGCTACTGCTGCACGGCCACGACCCAGGGCGCCCCGATCACCGGTACTGGTTCACCCCGGGCGGAGGACTCCGACCGGGCGAGGAGTTCGCCGCCGGCGCGGCCCGGGAACTCGCTGAGGAGACCGGGCTTCGAGTGTCGGCGGCGGAACTGGGCCAGTCGGTGTGGCAGGAGATCGTGGAGTTCCCGTTCGCCGGCCACCGGTACCGGCAGGAACAGCAGTTCTTCCTGCTACGAGTGGTCGACTGGCAGGTCGACACCAGCGGGTTCGACGAGATCGAACGCCGTACCATCGACGCCCACCGTTGGTGGACGCGGGGGGAGCTTGCCGTGACACCGCAGCGAATCTATCCGCCGGACCTGCCGGTCCTGTTGCGGCGCGTGTCGGGGCGGGCGGAGCCGTGCTGACCCCGCCGCGGACCGTGATCCGCCGTGACGCCGGCCTGTACGCGCTCGAGCAGGCTCTGCAGCGGCGCGGGTTCGCCCGAGTGGCCGGGGCGGACGAGGCCGGCCGGGGCGCCTGCGCCGGGCCGCTGGTGGCGGCCGCTGTCGTACTGGCGCCCGGCCGCCGTGGGGAGATCGCCGGATTGGCCGACTCGAAGCTGCTCACCCCGTCGGCCCGGGAACGGGTCTTCGTCGCGGTGCACGCCCAAGCTGTGGCGTACCGGGTGGTGGTGGTCGGCCCGGAGGAGATCGACCGGCGGGGCCTGCACGTGTGCAACCTCGCCGCGATGCGGCGGGCGTTGGCCGGGCTGGAGGTGTCACCGGACTACGTGCTCACCGATGGCTTCGGGGTCGACGGGCTGGGCGTGCCCGGCCTGGCGGTATGGAAGGGTGACCGGGTGGCCGCGTGCGTGGCCGCCGCCAGCGTGTTGGCCAAGGTGACCCGGGACCGGTTGATGGTCGAACTGGACGGCAGGTTTCCCGGGTACGGGTTCGCCGAGCACAAGGGCTATGCCACGGCGGAGCATCAGGCCGCATTGGACCGGCTGGGTCCCTGTGTCGACCACCGGTTCTCGTATGCCAACGTGGCGGCGGTCTCTGGCGCCTCGCGACTGCCACCGCGCGCCCGTCGGCCGGCCGACCCTGGCACCGGCGGACCGGGTGGCGAATCGGTCGGCTTCGACGACATTGGCATCCGTGAGCCGATGGGGCGTCCGGTCCCGGCACGCGGTACCGTCGGCGTGGCGTTGGACGAGCAGCTTCGCCAACAGGCGCTACTGGGGGAAGATGTGGTCATGGAAGGCGGACGGCGATGAGCGCCGAGGATCTCGAAAAGTACGAGACAGAGATGGAGCTGCAGCTCTACCGGGAGTACCGCGACATCGTCCGCCAGTTTTCGTACGTCGTCGAGACCGAGCGTCGCTTCTATCTGGCGAATCAGGTCGACCTGCACGTACGCAATTCTGACGGCGAGGTGTACTTCGAGGTGGAGATGCACGACGCCTGGGTGTGGGACATGTACCGTCCTGCCCGTTTCGTGAAGAATGTCCGAGTGATGACGTTCAAAGACGTCAATGTCGAAGAGTTGGACAAGCCGGAGATATCACTACCGGCAGATTCTGGATTCAGCGGCTGACCCCCGCCGCGCCGGCGACGGAGTCGAACCGCCGGCAGCGGTGCACCGGCCGCCTGTCCACGTGCCTATACCAGATCGCCGGCGCAGGTGACGCACTCTCCACAGCCCGGCCGTCCGTCCACAGCCCGCCGCCGGGCACGTGACGACTGGCAACTCTCGCTGCGACCCTGCCTGGATGCGCACACTCCTGCCGGCGATCCTGGCCGTCGTTCTCACCGCCGGCCTGCCCGCCTCGGCGGCACCAGTCCCTGGCGTTCCCCCGGCCGACCAACCGCCGGCCACCGGTACGACCGCCGTCGCCGGTTGGTCGGCCGCTGAGCGCCAGTTCGTCGCGCCGCTGCCCGGCCCACTGCGGATCGGCCGGCGCTTCGACCCGCCACCGGTGCCCTGGTCGACCGGCCACCGTGGTGTCGACCTGGTCGCCGGTCCCGCCACGACAGTGGTCGTGGCGGCCGGAACCGGCACGGTCCATCACTCCGGACGGATAGCCGGCCGTGGGGTGGTGAGCGTCAGCCACCCTGGTGGGCTGCGCACCACCTACGAGCCGGTCGACGGCGCTCCGCCGGTCGGCGCCACCGTCCGGTCGGGCGACCCGATCGGTCTCCTCACCGCCGGTCACCCGGGCTGTCCCGCCGCCACCTGCCTGCACTGGGGTCTACGGCAACTGGATGGCACCTACCTGGATCCGATGCTGCTGCTCGGTCACGGACGCAGCCGGCTACTGCCCACCGGCGCGTCCGGCTGATTTGGGCAACGTCGCAGGCAGGAGGTCGGCGAGGCGGTCGTACTCCGTCGTCCGGTTGTAGACCTGGGCGCAGATCCGCAGCCAGGACCCACCGGACCACCAGCTCACCGAAACCTCCGCGGCCAACTCGTCGGCGATCCGCTGGCGCAGTCGTGTCGCCTGCCCCATGTCGCCGGCCGATCCGTCGGGCAATGGGATGAGGCGCATCGCTAGGTCGGCCGACTCGGGCAGGCCGGGGTCCGGGACCGGCAGTCGGTCAGCCGGCACCCCCAAGGCTTCGGCGATGACCCGCTGCCCGTAGCCGACCAGCGCCGCGTTGTGCGCCCGCACCCGATCCAGCCCGAGAGCGCGCAGCGCGTACAGCCCGGCTGGCGCGGCCAACCAGGCGGTGTAGTCACGGGTGCCCTGCCACTCCAGCCGCTGCGGAAAGCCCGACGCCTGCTCCCAGGAGACGCCGAGTGGCTCAAGCCGGTCCCGCCACTGCGCTGCGACCGCCAGCAGCGCGGTGCCACGCGGCGCGAAGGCCCACTTGTGCAGATTGCCCACCCAGAAGTCGGCACCGATCCGGTCCACGTCGACCGACAGCATTCCCGGCACATGAGCCGCGTCGACCAGTACCGGCACGCCGGCCGCCCGCCCGGCCGCCGCGATCTGCGCGACCGGAAACAGTTGCGCGGTCGACGAGGCGATCTGGTCGACGATCAACAGGCGGGTCCGCCCGGGCCGCAACGCCGACCGGATCGTCTCGACCACCGTCGACGACGACGCCGCCAGCGGCACGTCGACCACCCGCGGCACCGCCCCGGCCCGGGCGCACTCGTGCTGGACGGCGAGGGCTACGGCCCCGTACCCGTGATCGGTCAGCAGCACCTCGTCTCCGGCCGCCAGCCGGAGGGTCCGCAACACGATCGCGGTGCCGACGGTGACGTTGTCGACCAGGGCCACGCCCTCCGGATCGGCCCCGACGAACCCCGCCAGGTGACGACGGGTGTGGGCGAGCCGTTCCAGCAGGCCCTGGGTGAAGAACCGGTGCGGGTTGGTCTCCATCTCGTCGCGGAGCCGCTGCTGGGTGCGTTGCACGGTGAGCGGTACCGCGCCGAACGCGCCATGGTTGAGGTGGGACATCGCGGGATCCAGGGAGAACAACATCCGCGCGCCAGGTAGGGGATCGGGTGGGACCAGACCGGCGTTCATCCGTGGATCCTAGGCGGCCGCCGCGGTCGCCGGAGCCGTCACGCCCGTGGGTGGGCCTGCTGGTACGCCGCCCGCAGCCGCTGCATCGAGACGTGCGTGTAGAGCTGGGTGCTGGACAGCGAAGCGTGCCCGAGCAACTCCTGCACCGCGCGGAGGTCCGCGCCGCCCTCCAGCAGATGTGTCGCGGCGCTGTGACGCAGCCCGTGCGGGGTGATCCGGGGGACGTCGGCGTCGCGGGCCGCCGCAACCACGATGCGACGAACCACAGCGGCCTGCAACCGGCCACCCTTGGCCCCGAGCAGCAGCGCGTCCGCCGAGTGGGGGAGCGCCACCGCTGGTCGACCACGCCGCAGCCAGGCGTTCAACGCCGCCGCCGCCGGCTCGCCGTACGGCACGGTGCGCTCCCGGGCACCCTTGCCGAGCACCCGTACCACCTGGCGGCCGTGGTCGACGTCGCCGACGTCGAGGCCGCAGAGCTCGCCGACCCGGACGCCGGTGGCGTACAGCAGCTCCAGGACCAACCGGTCGCGCAGCCGCAACCGCTCCCCGGGATCGTCGGTCCCCGGCCAAGCCACCAACTGGGCGGCCTGATCGGCCCGCAACACGACCGGCAACTCCCGGTGCGGTTTCGGGCTGGCCAGGGCGGCACCCGGATCGGCGTCGATCAGGCCACCACGATGCGCCCAGGCGCTGAAGGCACGGGCGGCGGCGGCCCGCCGAGCGAGCGTGGTCCGCGCCGCGCCGAGCGTCCGCTGCCGGGCGAGCCAGCTGCGCAGCACCGTGATGTCCAGCCCCGCCGGTGTCCGTACTCCCATTCGACAGGCGTGGTCGAGCAGCGAGACGACATCCCCGAGGTAGGCCCGGACCGTGTTGGCGGAGCGATTGTCGACCAGCGCGACTTCAGTGGCGAAGGCGTCCGCGGCCTCCCGCATCTCCGGTGGCAGCCCAGCATGCCGATCAGCGGTGCTCCGGCTGCCCCCCCTGCTCACGGTTCGACCATCGGCTCGCCGCCCGGCGCGGTCAAGCCGCCACGCCGATCGGCGTCGACAGCGGTGCGCGGCGGCAACCGGAACCGCCCGTCCGCGCCGACCAGCAACCCTTGCGTCTGCAGCATGGAAACTGTGCGCATCGCGGTACGGATGTCGACGCCAGCCCGGCCGGCGAGCTCGTCCAGCCCGATCCCGCCCCGGCCTGGCACCGCCTCCAGAATGCGCATGGCCGGTGGATCGAGCCCGTCGCGCGGCCGCTGCGGGCCGCGCGGTGGCGGTGCCAGGTCGACACCGATTCGGCCGATCTCCTCCTGCACGTGGGCGACGCCGGCGACGAGACGGGCCTGCGGATGGTCGCGCAGGATCTCGTGACAGCCGACCGACGTCGCCGAGGTGATCGGGCCGGGCACCACCATCGTCGCCCGGCCGAGCGCCAGCGCGCGCCGGACGGTCTGGGCCGCTCCGCTACGGGCACCGGCTTCCACGACCACCGTGCCCGCCGTCGCGGCGGCGATCAGCCGGTTGCGGGTCAGAAACCGGTGGCGCAGTGGCTCGGCACCGGGCAGCCACTCGCTGATGAGTAGTCCGGTCTCGGCGATCTGGTCGAACAATGCGGCGTTGCCGGTCGGATAGGGACGGTCGACCCCGCCTGCCAGCACCGCCACGGTCCGCCCGCCGGCCACCAGCGCGCCACGGTGGGCGCAGGTGTCGATGCCGTACGCGCCTCCGGAGACGATCGTCCAGCCCCGTTCGGCGAGACCGTGGCCGAACTCCCCGCCGACGTGCCGTCCGTACTCGGTCGGCGCCCGGGTGCCGACGACGGCGACCGAGCTGGCCAGCGTCTCGCCGAGCGGCCACGGCCCACGTACCCACAACAGGAGCGGCGGTGCGCTGTCGCGGTGACTCGCCGGCACCCCGTCCGGGTGGTGGCCGCGGCGGGTCAGCCGGGTCAGGTCCTCGACCTGGTGCGGCCAGTGCGGGTCCTCGGGCGTGACCAGGCGGGCACCGGCCCGGGTGGCCCGGTCCACGGCGCCGGCCGCCACCTCCAACGGATCCGCGGTGGCCAACCGCGCCACCACCGCGTTGCGGGTCGAATCGTCCCCCCAGGGCCCGTCGCACACCTGCGCCAGCGCCGCCACCGGGCCGACCGCTGCCACGAGCCGGTGGACGCTCTCGTTGCCGGGCTCGGCGAGCCAGCTCAGGGCCACCCGGGCGAGTTGGAGCCGGGTAGGTCCAGCAGCGGTGTGCGTCATCAGAGATCCCCCGTACGCAGTTGGATCGCCTCTTCGATGTCGTCGCCGTCGGGCCGGTCGCGCCCGTCGAGGTCGGCGATCGACCAGGCCAGCCGAATGATCCGGTCGAAGCCACGGGCGGAGATCGCCCCGATGTCCAACCGATGCCGCAGCGCCGCGGTGTGCGCCGTCGGCAGCCGCCACGGTGGTCGCCGCAGCGCCGGCCCGGGCACGACTGCGTTGGTCCGCCACCCGCTCGTGGCCCACCGCTGTCCGGCGGCGCTACGGGCGGCGGTCACCCGGGCCGCGACCGCCGCGGACGTTTCGGCCGGCGCGCTGCCGGCCATCAGCTCGGCGGCCCGCAACGGGGGAAGACTCACATGCAGATCGATGCGGTCCAGCAGCGGACCGGACAACCGGCTGCGGTAGCGACGCCGGACCGCCGACGGACAGTCGCAGAACTGATCACCGGCGGGTCTCGCGCATGGACAGGGATTGGCGGCCAGCACCAACTGGCATCGGGCCGGGTACTCGGTGACGCCGAGCGCCCGGGTGATGAGCACCCGGCCCTTCTCCAGCGGCTGCCGAAGTGAATCCAGGACGCGGGCGTTGAACTCGGCGGCCTCATCGAGGAAGAGCACACCGTGGTGGGCCAGCGACACCGCGCCGGGTCGGGCCAGGCCGGTGCCGCCGCCGACCAGCGATGCCACCGTCGCCGAATGGTGCGGCGCCTGGAACGGAGGCCGGCGTAGCAGCGGGCTACCCGGTCGCAGGACCCCGGCGATGGAATGCAACGCCGAGACCTCCAGCGCCGCCGCGTCGTCCAGCGGCGGCAGCAGGCCGGGCAATCGCTCGGCCAGCATGGTCTTGCCGGCTCCGGGCGGCCCGAGCAGGGCCACGTGGTGGCCTCCGGCGGCGGCGATCTCGAGTGCGCGTTTGCCGAATGCCTGGCCGGCCACGTCAGCGAGGTCGGGTCCGCAGGGCGGGGCGGTCGGTGCCTCGGCCGGCGGGTCGATCAGCGGTGCTTCTCCCCGGATGAACGAGATCAGCCGGTGTAGCGTGTCGACGGCCCGGACCCGTACCCCTGGCACGACGGCGGCCTCAGCGGCGTTGGCCGTGGGTACGACGACCCGGGTCACCCCGGCCCGGGCGGCGGCTGCCACCATCGGAAGCATCCCCCGGACCGGCCGTACGGTGCCGTCCAGGCCGAGCTCACCCAGCAGGGCGACGCCGTCGACCGGGGCCAGCGGCAACTCGCCGGTGCCGCCGAGCAATGCGGTGGCGATGGCCAGATCGAATCCGGAGCCGACCTTGGGCAGCGTCGCCGGCAGCAGGTTCAGGGTGATTCGTCGGTTGGGCCACTGCTGCCCGGAGTTCACGATGGCCGCCCGGACCCGGTCGCGGGCCTCGTGCAGGGTGGCGTCCGGCAGCCCGGAGACGATCACCGCCGGCAGCCCGGCGGCGAGGTCGGCCTCGACCTCCACCAGGTGTCCGGTGACCCCGACCAGACCTACGCACAGCACTTTCGCGTAGCTCATCGTGTGGCACCCGGTCGGCAGGCATCAACGGTGGCGGGTGGGCGGACACCGGCTGGGCGTGGGCGGGGCCGCTGATCGTGGCGTTGCCTGTGACTGGTCATACCTCGACGATCGCCACTTCGACCCGGGTGTGGGGGGCAGCCGGCGTGAGGCTGTGGACGAGCGGTGTGGCTGTGGACGACGCCCGATCCGTCGACGATGTGTGCTACCGGCCGTTGCGGGACCGCGGGTGAGTGACCGGCGGTGCCGACCGCGGTCACCTCGGCCAGCCCGACCTGCCGGATCAGAACGCCGCCGGCAGATGCCGCACCCGCGCCGCGCCGGCGCCGTCGGCCAGCACCGAGACGAGGTCGAAGCGCACCTCACGACGACGCTGGTCGGGGTGCTCGGCGAGCCAACCTGCGGCGAGTCGACGAATCCGACGTGCCTTGGCCGGGGTCACCGCCTCTTCCGGCGAACCGTATCGATGGCTGCGTCTGGTCTTCACCTCGCAGAACACGATGGTGTCGCCCTGCCGGGCGATGATGTCGATCTCCCCGGCCGCGCAGCGCCAGTTGCGGCTGATCACGACGAGCCCGGCGTCGGTCAGATGCCGTACGGCGCAACGCTCGCCATACGCCCCGACGGCCTGTCTGCTGTTGCCCATGCCGAACCGTCCCATCTTGGCGGCGGTTCCCGTCGACCCCTGGGGCACCCTGTGGACAACCGGACGGTCCCGCGACGGGTCGCCCGAGAAATAGGAAATATGCCCTCGATGCATGCCAGACCGTCTGGGTACGGACCGGGGTCGGTGGCGGCGGTGGTACGGGTGGCATACGGTGCCTGACCGTGGACCCGAACCGAAACCACTCGGACGACCCCGATCCGCGGTGGTACTCCGAGCGCACCTATGTCGACAAGCCGTGGCAGTCAAGTTCGGCTGAGCGCTACCCGCGTACCGATCCGCACGACGGTGCCGCCGAACCGGCGACCGACCGTTTCGGTGACGACCCGCTGGGCCTGAGCAGCCGGTACGCCGAGTCCGGCCGTCGAGCCGCCGTCGAGCCGACGTCGACTCCGCCGTTCGCCGCACCGGGTTCGTCGTCGCGGCCCCCGTTCGCGCCGCCGGGTTCGTCGTCGCGGCCCCCGTTCGCGCCGCCGGGCTCGGTGTCGGCTCCACCGTCGCACGGCTCGGAGTCGGTGAGCGGACCGCCATCGGCCGACCTGGAGCAGCGGATGCCGTCCGTGGAGCGGCCCCCGGAGTGGGGTGTGAGCGCGGAATCGGCGCGTACCGCCGATCCGGGCAGGTCGGCCGACCGGCGGAGTTCGATCGACGTGCCGACCGGGCCGATGCCGCCGGTGACGCCGGCGGCCCCGCGACCGGCGGGCGATGGGCCACCGGCCGGGGAGTACGGCCGCAGATCTCCCTCGGTCGGTCCGATCGGTGACGGCGTGTACCGCAGCAGCCGGCCGGCGCTGACGATTCTCTACGCCGCACTGGTGATGATCTTCGAGGTGCCGGCGTTGCGGTTGCTGCTCGACGGCGCGCTGGCTGACCCGGTTCAGGTCGGTGCGGTCGTCGGCGGTACGGCGTTGATGATCGGTCTGCCCCTGTTGGCCCTTGGCATGCTCGGCCTGTCCACCGGGGCGACGAAGGTCGGTGACCCGGTCGAGGCCTGGCTGCGACCGCCGACGGCGTACCTGCTGGTCGGGTTGGTGCTGTTCGTCGCCGCTGGCCTCGCCGCCGGCTGAGCTCGGGCCGGGCTGCCTGGCGCGGGTCGGCCATACCCGGCCCGGCCTGCGCTACCTGGCTGATGATGGTCGTTGCTCGGGCTGCCGGGGTCTCGGCCGGGTTCAGGGCGTACACTTGGCAACTGGCGACCGCTCTGCGCGGCCGACCTCGCGCGCCCTTCTCTCCGGCAGTTGCCGTGGGGGCGACGGTCCCCTGGTCCCGATCCATTCGGGCCCACCATGACCGCCGACCGGGCGCTAGGACGCCCGGCCATCCCGGCCGGCGTGACAACCAGGGACACCTAGGGAGACAAGCCTCATGGCCGTCGTCACCATGCGTCAGCTGCTGGAAAGTGGTGTTCACTTCGGGCACCAGACCCGGCGCTGGAACCCGAAGATGAAGCGGTTCATCTTCACTGAGCGTAACGGCATCTACATCATCGACCTGCGTCAGACCCTCGACTACATCGAGACGGCGTACGTCTTCATCCGGGACACCGTCGCCAACGGCGGCCACATCCTGTTCGTCGGCACCAAGAAGCAGGCGCAGGAAGCCATCGCGGAGCAGGCGACCCGGGTGGGCCAGCCGTACGTCAACCACCGCTGGCTCGGCGGCATGCTGACCAACTTCCAGACCGTGTACAAGCGGCTGCAGCGGATGAAGGAGCTGGAGGCGCTGGACCTGACCGGTACCGCTCAGGGTTACACCAAGAAGGAGACCCTGCAGCTGTCCCGCGAGAAGGACAAGCTCAGCCGGACTCTCGGTGGTCTGCGGGACATGCAGAAGGTGCCGGCGGCCATCTGGGTCGTCGACACCAAGAAGGAGCACATCGCCGTCGACGAGGCCCGCAAGCTGGGTATCCCGGTGATCGCGGTGCTCGACACCAACTGCGACCCGGACGAGGTCGACTTCCCGATCCCGGGCAATGACGACGCCATCCGGTCGGCCGAACTGCTCACCCGCGTCGTGGCGACGGCTGTCGCCGACGGGCTGATCGCGCGGTCCGGTAAGGCGCGCGGTGCCGAGGCCAAGCCTGAGCCGGGTGCCGTCGCGACCGACGAGCCGCTGCCCGAGTGGGAGCGCGAGCTGCTCGAGGGCCCGGCGAACAAGGAGGCCGAGCCGACCGCAGCCGCAGCCCCCGCCCCTGCCGCCGCCGCAGCCCCCGCCGCGGAATGACGACCACCCAAGCCGTCTGACGAGACTGAAGAGAGAGTCATGTCCAACTTCACCGCCGCGGACGTCAAGAAGCTCCGCGACCTCACCGGCGCCGGCATGATGGACTGCAAGAAGGCGCTGCAGGAGGCCGAGGGCGACGTCGACAAGGCCGTCGAGATCCTGCGGATCAAGGGAGCCAAGGACGTCGGCAAGCGGGCTGGGCGTACGGCGGCGAACGGCCTCGTCGCGCACGCCGGGTCCTCGCTGCTGGAGTTCAACTGCGAGACCGACTTCGTCGCGAAGAACACCGACTTCATCGACTTCGCCCAGCTGCTGGTCGAGCACGGCGATGAGATCAAGGCCACCGACGCGGCGACCCTGCTCGGCTCCACGCTGCGCGATGGCCGTCCGGTCGCCGACGCGGTACAGGAGCAGTCGGCCAAGATCGGCGAGAAGCTGGTACTCAACCGGTTCGCCCGCCTCGACGGCACCATCGCCGTCTACCTGCATCGCAAGGCACAGGACCTGCCGCCGCAGGTGGGTGTCCTGGTGGCGTACGCCGGCAAGAACGACGAGGCCGGCGACGCCGACGCCCGGGGCGTAGCGATGCAGATCGCCGCGATGCGCCCGCGCTTCCTCACCCGTGACGAGGTGCCGGCGGAGACCGTCGAGTCGGAGCGCCGGATCGCCGAGCAGACCGCCCGCGAGGAAGGCAAGCCGGAAGCGGCCATGCCGAAGATCATCGAGGGTCGGGTCAACGCCTTCTTCAAGGACTTCGTGTTGCTGGAGCAGGCATCGGTGGCGGACAACAAGAAGATTGTCAAGCAGGTACTCGCCGAGGCCGGCATCGAGGCCACCGGCTTCGTCCGGTTCGAGGTCGGCCAGGCCTGAGCCACGGCGTCGTCGGCGCGTACCGGCGGTCGTTCGGACCGGCGCCGCGCGGCGCCGGTCCGAACGACGGACAACTCGATCGACAGGAGGCCGTTGGTGTACGTGACAGGCACCACGGCCTCCTCGTTCCGTAGGGTGGGCACCGGTGCGGATGCCAGTGTGCGGGTGGGACGCCCTACGCCGGATCCAGACACGACGGCGCTGAGGGCAGCTAGGGAAGGGCGGGTCGGATGACGCAGCTAATGAGTGGACATCCGCTGGCGGCGGACGACCCCACCGCACCCGCCCCTGGTCGGTCCCGTCGTGTGGTGTTGAAGCTCTCCGGTGAGGTCTTCGGTGGCGGGGCGATCGGCGTCGATCCGGACGTGGTCCAGGACATCGCGCGGCAGATCGCGACCGTCACCCGACTCGGTGTCCAGGTCTCGGTCGTGGTCGGCGGGGGCAACTTCTTCCGCGGTGCCGAGCTGCAGAAGCGTGGAATGGACCGGGCCCGCGCCGACTACATGGGCATGCTCGGCACCGTGATGAACTGCCTGGCGTTGCAGGACTTCCTGGAGAAGGAAGGCGTGGAGACCCGGGTGCAGAGCGCCATCACCATGGCCCAGGTCGCTGAGCCGTACATTCCGTTGCGGGCCATCCGACACCTGGAGAAGGGCCGCGTGGTGATCTTCGGTGCCGGTGCCGGGATGCCGTACTTCTCGACTGACACCGTCTCGGCCCAGCGGGCGCTGGAGATCCATGCCGATGTCGTGCTCATGAGCAAGAACGGGGTGGACGGGGTGTACACCGCCGACCCGCGTACCGACCCCACCGCCAGCAAGCTGGACACGGTCACCTTCGCCGAGGCGCTGCGGCGCGGGCTGCGGGTCGCCGACGCTGCCGCCTTCAGCCTCTGCATGGACAACGATCTGCCGATGCTGGTGTTTGGCGCGCAGGGCGACGACACGATCGTACGTGCGGTCGCCGGTGAGCGGATCGGCACCTTGATCACCACCTGACCGGACCCTCCGTGGGCGCCGACGGCGATCAGGGTGTCAGCAAGACAGGGATCCTCAGAAGGAGGCGACGGAACAGGTGATCGAGGAGACTCTGCTCGAAGCAGAGGAAAAGATGGAACGCGCGGTCGAGCATGCCAAAGAGGAGCTGGGCGCGATCCGGACCGGGCGGGCCAATCCGGCGATGTTCTCCCGGATCATGCTCGACTACTACGGCACCCCGACGCCGATTACCCAGATGGCGTCCATTGCGGTGCCCGAGCCGCGCATGGCCATCATCAAGCCGTACGACATGTCGCAGCTCGCCGCGATGGAGCGGGCGATCCGTGACTCGGACCTCGGGGTGAACCCCAACAACGAAGGCAGCCAGCTGCGGATCCTACTGCCCCAGATGACCGAGGATCGTCGCCGGGAAATGATCAAGGTGGCGCGCGGCAAGGGCGAGGACGCGAAGGTGGCCATCCGTAACGTCCGGCGCAAGGGCAAGGAAGAGCTCGACCGCGTCGTGAAGGACGGCGAGGCGGGCGAGGACGATGGGCGGCGGGCAGAGAAGGAGTTGGACGACGTGACCCACCGGTACGTCTCCAGCGTCGACGACCTGGTCAAACACAAGGAAACCGAGCTGCTCGAGGTCTGATGTCCTACCCCGAGACCGCTGACGGCGATCATCCGGACGCTCGAACCAGGGCGTGGCACCGCGATGCCGCGCCTGAGCCCGTAGCCACGGAGCACCGCAACGGCCATCCGGCGGTGGACCGACCCGACCAGTACGGCAACATGGCCGGCTCGACGCATGGCGGTACCGCGTACGCCGTACCCGGACCTGACCTGTCCGGGTACGGCGGTGGTTCGGCTCCCAGCGGGCCCTACACCGGTACCGGCGAGTTCCCGTATCCCGGCAACGGCAACGGCAACAGCGTCGGTGGCTGGCCGCTGGCCGGCCCCGCGCCGGCCGACCGCGAGGAGTCCGGTCCGGCCGCACCGGACACCCCGGCCGCACCGGACACCCCGGCCGCACCGGACACCCCGACCGAGTCGCTGCCCCGGGTGGAGTCGGATTCGTCGGCGCGTCGGCGGGCCGGCGCACGTCGTCGTCGTGCCGGCCGGCCCGGACCCACCGCCTCGGCGGATCCGGGTCCGGAGCGCGACCGCCCGGCCGACCAGGACCCGGCGGGGCAGGACCCGCCGGAGTCGACGGGGCAGTCCGGCGTCGGATCGCCGGCACCGGGCCGGGCCGGGCGTGACCTTCCCGCCGCGATCGGCGTCGGCGTCGGTCTGGTCGTGGTGATCCTCGCCTCACTGTTCGTCTGGCGACCGGCGTTCCTTGCCGTCCTCGTCGTGGCGGTTGGCCTCGGCACCTGGGAGATGACCCGGGCGGTACGCGGTAGCGGAGCCCGGCCGCCGCTGCCGCCGCTGCTTGCCGGTGGCGTTCTGATGGCGGTGCTCGCGTGGCGGGTGGGTCCGGACGCTCTGGCGTTGGGACTGCTGCTGACGATCCTCGCCATGTTGATCTGGCGGCTGGGTGACGGGCCTGCCGGCTACCAACGGGACGCGGCGACGGCGACGTTGATCGCGGTGTACGTGCCGTTCCTCGGCGGGTTCGCCGCGTTGCTGGCCAACCGTCCGGACGGCGACCTGCAGATCCTGGTGACGCTCGCCGCGGTGATCCTGTCCGACACCGGTGGGTACGCCGCAGGGGTGTTCCTCGGTCGCCATCCGATGGCCCCGACGGTGAGTCCGAAGAAGTCCTGGGAGGGCTTCGCCGGTTCGGTGACCGCCGCTGGCGCGGGCAGCGCGCTGCTGCTCTATTTCCTGCTCGACGTGATGCCCCTGTGGGGTGCCGTGTTCGGCGTCGCGGTGTCGGTCGCCGCTGTCCTCGGCGACCTCGGCGAGTCCATGATCAAGAGGGATCTTCGGGTCAAGGACATGAGCAATCTGCTCCCCGGACACGGTGGGCTGATGGACCGGCTGGACTCGATCCTGTTCGCCCTGCCCGTCTCCTACCTGGTGTTGACCTTGATCGGGTCGACGGGCTGAGGCGCTGATTCCTCGTTCAGTGATCGGGATGTTCCGATCCCGGCCCCGGGGCGAGCCTGTTTCGGTGGGATCGTGGGAGACTGGATCTGCCATGAGAAGTCTGCCTCTGACCCCAACCAGCCCGGCGACCCCGACAACCGGTGGTCGCCCGGCCCTGCCACCCCGACACCTGGCTGATCTGGATCTCTCCCAGCGACAGGAGTTGCTGGCCGGGCTTGGCCAGCCGGACTATCGGGCCAAGCAGGTCTCCACCCACTACTTCAACCGGCTGGTCCGGGACCCGGCGGCGATGACGGACCTTCCGGCGTCGGCCCGGGCCGGGATCGCCGAACGCCTGCTGCCGCCGTTGCTCACCGCGGTACGCGAGAGCGCCTGTGACGAAGGAGCCACCCGAAAGGCGCTGTGGCGGCTGCATGACGGTGCCCTGGTCGAGAGCGTGTTGATGGGCTATCCGGATCGGGTCACCGTCTGCGTCTCCAGCCAGGCCGGCTGTGGGATGGCCTGCCCGTTCTGCGCCACCGGTCAGGCCGGGCTGACCCGCAACCTCTCCACCGCGGAGATCGTCGACCAGGTCGTCTACCTGGCCGCGGTGGCCGCGTCCGGCGGCGTCACCGGGTCACCACCGCGGCTGTCGCATGTCGTGTTCATGGGGATGGGTGAGCCACTGGCCAACTACGGCCGGGTGATCGCCGCCATCCGGCGGCTCTGCGCGCCGGCGCCGGAAGGGCTCGGGCTGTCGCAGCGCCACCTGACGGTCTCGACCGTCGGCCTGGTACCCGCGATGCGCCGACTCGCCGGAGAAGACCTTTCCGTGACTCTTGCGCTGTCGTTGCACGCACCCGATGATGATCTGCGCGACGAACTCGTGCCAGTCAACCAACGGTGGAAGGTCGCTGAAGTCCTGGACGCCGCGTGGCAATACGCGGACCGCACGGGTCGGCGGGTCTCCATCGAATACGCGATGATCCGGGATGTGAATGACCAACCATGGCGAGCCGATCTGCTGGGTCGATTGCTGGCCGGTCGGATGGCCCATGTGAATCTCATTCCGCTCAATCCGACTCCGGGCAGCCGCTGGGACGCCAGTCCCAAGCCGGTCGAGCGGGAGTTCGTCAGTCGGCTGCGCGCGGCCGGTGTCGCGGTCACCGTCCGCGACACTCGCGGTCGGGAGATCGACGGCGCGTGCGGGCAGCTCGCCGCCGCCGAGATGGCGTCATGAGCTACCGGTGTGATCAGCAAGTGAGTCAGGAGACATAGTGGCGAGTCAGGGACAGCGCTTCCGGCGCAAGGCGCTTCGTCGGGGCTACAAGGTCGACGAGGTGGACGCCTTCCTCGACCGTGTCGAGGCCACGCTCGCTGGCGAGCCCGTCGGATCACCGGTTTCGGCACAGGAAGTGCATGATGTCGTATTCAGGGTCCGCTTCAACGGATACGACGAATGGCAGGTCGACCTGCATCTGGACCGGGTGGAACGCCAACTGACCGAGTTGGAGGAGCGCGGGCCGGCCGCCGGTCGCGGCGCCGATGCCAGAACCGCCGCGCCCCCGCCGGACAGGATGAGCCCGCCGATGCGCGACGATCGGCCGCCGCCCACCGCGGTGATGCCGCCACGGGCGCTGCCGGCGCAGGCGGGGCCGGCGCCCGACCCGTACGGCAACTACGCGGAGCAGCCGACCGGCGGGTATGCCCGGTACGAGGACCCGCGCGGCACCGGAGGCTATCCGCAGAGCGCGCCCGGCGGTCAAGCGTCCGTGCCGGTTCCGGCCGCGCCGCACCGCGGTTTCGGCCCTGGTCCAGAAGGCCGGTTTGACGGGTTCGAGCAGGGCCGGCACGGTAAGGCAGATATGACGGCAGAAATCTATCTACCCGATCGTCGGTCCGGCCAGCCCGGTCCGCCACCCGGCGGTCACCCCGGGCCGGGTGGCATGCCGAACCCGGCTGGAATGCCCGGGCCGGGTGGCATGCCGAACCCGGCTGGAATGCCCGGGCCGGGCGGGCCCGGCGGCATGGGCGGACAGCGCCATCCCGGTGCCGGCGGCTACCCGGGGATGGGTGGTCATCCCGGACCTGGTCCGGGGATGGGCGGGCACGGCGCGATGCCAGGTGGACCGCCGGGGCCGGGCGGCGGCGGTGGCGATCTGCATCGGGTCGACCAGATCCGACGTACCTTCCAGGTCCGCCGGTTCGGTAGCGGCTACGACCCGGCGCAGGTGGATCGGTTGTTCGAGGACATCCTGACGGCGATGTCCGGCCGGGGTCCGATGCCGGTGAACACGGCCGACCTCGACACGATGCAGTTCGGCCTGGTCACTGGGGGTTACTTCGAGGCGGAGGTCGACGCGGCGCTCAAGGAAGTGCAGGACATCCTGCATCGGGGTCGCTGACCGCAGTGGCGGCCTGCCGGACCGGCAGCCGGTCTGGCAGGCCGACTCATGGTCGGGCGGCGGCCTTCGACCAGCCCGGCGCAGTCGGTCAGGAACGCAGGCCGTTGCGGCGGAGCACGATGTCACCGACGACGATCGCCAGCAGCCCGACGGCCAACGCGATCAGCCAGATGTTCTCGATACGGCCTTCGTGGTTGCCGATCAGCATCGACAGCATGACCAACGCCGAGACGACGGCACCGATCTGCCCCAGCTTGCGGTGGCCCGGCTTGCGCTGGTCGGGCGAGGTCACCGGCTCGGTTCCGGCCACGGGTCGTCCTCCTTCTCGAGTGGCACCCGCTCAGTCTGAACGGAACCCGACCAGTTTGGCATGACACCGGGGAGACCGATGCCGAGGGACCCCGCAGGCGAGTCCGGGCAACCCGGAGCGCGCCGATCGATCCGGGCGTCGCCAGCCGGGGCGGCAACGGTCTCCGGTAGCGTTTCGGGCGTTCACCATATTCCTGCGACCTAGGGGGTCTGTGCGGTGCGAGTGACGGGTACCGGGCACGCCAGCATGCGGATCGACACGGCCGCGGGCAGCATCCTGTGCGACCCGTGGGTCAATCCGGCCTACTTCGCCTCGTGGTTCCCCTTCCCGGACAACTCCCAGCTCGACTGGGAGACGCTCGGCCAGGTGGATTACCTGTACGTCTCCCACCTGCACCGGGACCACTTCGACGCGGCGCATCTGAAGCGGTTCGTGTCGAAGAAGGCGACCGTGCTGCTCCCGGAGTATCCGACCTCCGAGCTGGAGGACGAGCTGCGCGAGCTGGGCTTCAGCAGTTTCCTGCGGACGAGGACCAACGAGGTCGTCGAGCTCGACGGCGGACTCAACGTGATGATCCAGGCGTTGACCAGCCCCACCGACGGCCCGATCGGCGACTCCTCACTCTGGGTCGAGCACGATGGCGTACGCCTGCTCAACCAGAACGACGCCCGCCCCGCCGATCTGTCGGTCTTCGCCGCGCTCGGCCACGTGCACGCACACATGCTGCAGTTCTCCGGGGCGATCTGGTACCCGATGGTCTACGAACTGCCAGCCACCGCCAAGACCGCGTTCGGCAAGCAGAAGCGGGACCGCCAGTTCGACCGCACCTGGCGTTACATCGACGACCTCAAGGCGTCGCACGTGTTCCCGATCGCCGGCCCGCCCTGCTTCCTCGACGACGAACTGTGGCAGTTCAACGACATCCATGGCGACGAGGGCAACATCTTCCCCGACCAGCAGGTCTTCGTGTCCGAGTACGCCAAGGTCGGCGGGACCAACGCGGTGGTGCTGCTGCCCGGCTCGGCCGCCGAGGTGACCGCGGACGACTGTCGGGCGACCCATCCGCAGCCGGTCGACGAGTTCTTCGCCGCCAAGGAATCCCACCTGGTCGAGATGCGTGAGCGCAAGCGCCCGGTCATCGAAGCGGAGAAGATGTCCTGGCGGCACCCGGAGATCGACGTACTCGGCGAGATGAAGCGTCGCATCGAGCCGCTGCTGGAGGAGTCGGTCTACCTGGCCAAGGGGGTCGGCGGCCCGGTCCGGTTCGACCTGGTCGACTACGACGGCGAGTCGGTCGAGTCGATCGTGGTCGACTTCCCCGGCAAACAGGTCCGCCCGTACGCCGACGAGAAGGTCCGCTACCGGTTCCGTACCGACCGGGCGCTGGTGGAGCATCTGCTGCACATCGGCGAGGTGGACTGGGTCAACTCGCTGTTCCTGTCCTGCCGCTTCACCGCCGCGCGGATCGGCCAGTACAACGAGTTCGTGTACGCGTTCTTCAAGTGCCTGTCCACCGAACGGATGCAGTACGCCGAGGGGTGGTACGCCGAGCAGCGTCCGGACGCCGAGGACATCAAGATCGGTGACTGGATCGTGCAGCGGCGCTGCCCGCATCTGAAGGCCGACCTGACCCGGTTCGGCATCGTCGACGGCGACCAGCTGACCTGTCAGCTGCACGGCTGGCGGTTCGACCTGAACAGCGGCCGCTGCCTGACCAGCGTCGGGCACGAGATCCGCGCGCGGCGCGCCGGCACCCCGGCACCGGGCGAGTCCACCGTCGCCGAGCCGGCGGCACAGGCCTGAGCGCCGGTCGCCGGCGCAGTCCGGAGCACGGCCCCGATCCGACGCCCGGATCACCGACCCAGATCTGCGAGGATCCGTCGGGCCGCGTTGTGCCCGGCGGCGCCGATCACGCTGCCCGCCGGGTGGCAGCCGGCGCTGCCGGCGTACAGCCCGTTCAGCCCGGTGGCGTACGGCATCCGGTCGGTGAACGACACCGTGTTGTCGACGTGGTGGATGTGCCCACCGGTGATGCCGAAGTGCGCCTCGATGCCGGGCGGGGCGAGCGGCACCGCCTCGGCGACCAGTGGACTGGTGCCGGGGGCGTACCGGTCGCAGATCGCGAGTAGCCGGTCGACGTACCCGGGCAGCTCGGCCGCCCAGGACGAACCGGCCGGTGCCCACGGCACCGACTGCACGAACAACGCCGACGAGTGATGCCCGGCGGCGTCGCGCAGCGACGGGTCGACGGTGGTGTGCAGGTACCACTCGATGGTGGGCTCGGCGGGCAACCGGCCGGCCTGTACGTCGGCCCACATTCCCCGCAGCGCCGCCATCGGTGACTCGCCACCGCCACCGCCGGGCAGCAGCGACGTCGAGCCGGGCAGCAGGTGGATGGTGGCACCGAACGGGCTGGGTGCGGCCTGGGGCAGGCAGCTGAACCGGGGCAGCCCAGTCAGCGCCAGGTTGACCTTCAGGGTGCTGCCGGGGCGGCGGGCGGCGGCGATCCGGTCGGTCAGCTCCGTGGGCAGGGCACCGTGCGGGACCAGCGCCAGCAACCGGTACGGGTCACCGGCGCCGAGCACCACGCTCGCGGTCACCTCGCGGTCGCCAGCGACGACGACCCCGGTGACGGCGCCGCCGGTCGCGGCGGTCCCGGTGACCGTGACGGCGGTGACCGGTGCGCCGGTGACGATCCGGGCCCCGGCGGCGCGGGCGGCGTCGGCGAAGGTCCGCGACACGGTGCCCATCCCGCCGGCGGCGATCATCCAGGTGCCGTCCGAGCCGGGCAGCCGACCCATGTTGTGGGCGAGGAAGTTGTGGCCGGTGCCCGGGTCGTCCGGCCCGGCGGCCAGCCCGCTCAGTCCGTCGGTGACGGCGTACATGGCGACCAGCAGCTCGGAGCGGAACTCGAACCGGGCCAGGTAGGCGGCGACCGAGCCGCGGACCAGGTCGACGAAGACCTGCCGTAGCGCCGGCCGGATGTAGCGCTGCGCGGTCTGCTCCACCGGCAGCGGCTCGGTCAGCCAGGCCGGTGCCAGGTCGTCGCGTAGCGCTGCCAGCTCGGCCTGCATGGCGTCGTCGGCGGCCACGTCGGCGGGGGAGAAGGTTGCCGCCATCTGCGCCCGGGTGGCGGCCCGGTCGGCACCGAACAGCAGGTACGGCGACCCGGGCCCGCCCGGGGTGGGCAGGAAGTAGTGCGGGTCGCGGCGCAGCACCGGGATGTCGACGTCGAGGGTGGTCAGCAGTTCCGGCGGCATCAACCCGAGCAGGTACGACCCGGTGGAGTGGCGCAGTCCCGGCACCGTGGGAAACGGCCGCTCGGTGCGGGTGGCGCCGCCGATCACGTCGGCTGCTTCCAGCATCAGTACGTCCAGCCCGGCGCGGGCCAGCAGGATCGCCGAGACCAGCCCGTTGTGCCCGGCGCCGACGATGATCACGTCCGCGCGGGTCGGCAGCGCGTCGAGGTCCAGCGCGTCAGGCTTCGGCGCGTGCGAGTACGGCGCGTCGAGGCCGGCCGCCGGAGGTTGTGACGTACCCATGCGTCGACCCTAGTCGCCGCACGGCGTCCCACCGGGCCTGCGATAGTCGAGCCGTGTTCGTATGGTGGGGACGGACCGTGGTCCGGCTGCGGTGGGTGGTGCTGGCCGCGGCGGCGTTGCTGCTGGCGGTCGGCGCGACCTGGGGTCTCGGCCTGTTCGGTGCGGTGTCCGGCGGCGGATTCGCCGATCCGGACGCCGAGTCGACGCAGGCACAGGAGCGGATCGACGCCGAACTGGGCAGCCAGGCGGTCGACGTACTGGTGCTGTTCCGCAGCGACTCCGCCACCGTCGACGACCCGGCGTTCCGGGAAGCGGTCACCGGCACCCTGGCCGGGCTGTCCGCACATCCCGAGGTGACCAGCGTCACCAGCTTCTACGACACCCAGTCCCCGGCGTTGGTCGCCACCGACCGGCAGGCCACCTATGCCCTGGTCCAGCTCGCCGGCACCGACGAGGACGCCAAGACCGCCGGCTACGACCAGATCCGTCCACTGCTGGCCACCCCCGGGCTGACCACGCAGGCCGGCGGCCCGGTGCCGTTCCTCGACCAGGCCAACGAGCAGACCGTCCGGGACATCACCCGGGCCGAGTTGATCGCCATGCCGATCCTGCTGGTGCTGCTGGTGCTCATCTTCGGCGGGCTGGTGGCGGCGTCGATGCCACTGCTGGTCGGCATCCTCGCCATTCTCGGCGCGTTCGTCGCGGTCCGGGCGCTGACCCTGGTCACCGAGGTGTCGGTGTTCGCCATCAACGTGATCACCCTGATCGGGCTGGGTATGGCGATCGACTACGCGCTGTTCGTGGTCAGCCGGTTCCGGGAGGAGCTGGCCGCCGGGCATCCGAGCGAAGAGGCGTTGGTACGGACGGTGGCCACCGCCGGGCGTACCGTCGCGGTTTCCGGTCTGATCATCGGCACCTCGCTGGTCAGCTTGCTGATCTTCCCGCAGCCGTTCCTGACCGGCATCGGATTCGGCGGGATGGCAGCTGTGCTGGTCGCCATGCTCGCGTCGGTGACCGCGCTGCCGGCCCTGCTGGCGGTGCTCGGCCCCCGGATCAACGCGCTCGCCGTACCGCTGCCGTGGCGCCGTCGTCGGGCCGACCCGGCGGCGACGACGGCGGCGACCGCCGGGGTCTGGGCACGGATCGCCCGCAGCGTGATGCGTCGCCCGGTGCGCTACGCCACCGTCGTCGTGGTCGGTCTGCTGCTGCTGGCCACCCCGTTCCTGCGGGTGGAGTTCGGTGGGTTCGACGAGCGGGTGCTACCGGCCGGCGCCGAGTCGCGGGTGGTCGCCGAGGCGATCGCCGAGGAGTTTCCCGACGGTGCCAGCGTCGGGCCGGTCGAGGTGCTGCTCTCCGGCGCCGGGCCCGAGGTGGCGCAGGCCTTCGCCGACGAGATCGCCACGCTGCCGGGCGCGACCGGCGTGCAGCTCGCCGCGGTACGCGGCACCTCGGCGCTGATCCGGGTCAGCTACGTCGGCGAGCCGACCGGCGACGAGGCCGAGGCGCTGGTCCGGAGCGTTCGGGACCTGCCGCCGCCGGCCGGTGCCGAGCTCCTCGTCGGCGGCCGGACCGCCGCCGACCTCGACATGCTCGACAGCCTCGGCACCTACCTGCCGTGGATGGCGCTGTTGATGGCGACCGCCACGATGGTGCTGCTGTTCCTGGCGTTCGGCTCGGTGGTGCTGCCGATCAAGGCGGTGCTGATGAACCTGGTGTCGATCGGCGCCTCGTTCGGGGTGGTCGTCTGGGTGTTCCAGGACGGGCACTTCGCTGATCTGCTGGGCTTTACTCCGACCGGGTTCATCGACCCGACGAACCCGATCCTGATGCTGGCGGTGCTGTTCGGACTGGCCACCGACTACGAGGTGTTCCTGCTGTCGCGAGTGCGCGAGGAGTGGGACCGCACCGGCGACAACACCGCGTCGGTGGCCGCCGGGCTGCAGCACACCGGGCGGATCATCACCGCCGCCGCGCTGCTGCTGATCGTGGTGGTCGCCGGCTTCGCCACCGGCGGTATCTCGTTCGTCAAGTTGATCGGGGTCGGCATGATCGTGGCGATCGTGGTCGACGCCACCCTGGTCCGGTTGCTGCTGGTGCCGGCGACCATGCGGCTGCTGGGTCGGTGGAACTGGTGGGCACCGGGTCCGTCGGGCCGGCTGTACCGCCGGTTCGGTCTGCACGAGGCGCCGCCGCAGCCCGCGCCGGCGGGCCCCCCGGCTGGTTCCCCGGCTGGTTCCCCGGCTGGTTCCCCGGCTGGTTCCCCGGCTGGTTCCCCGGCTGGTCGGGCCGGCGGCGCTGGCGCCACCGGCTGAACACCAGCGTCGCCGAGTAGCCGGCCAGCACGATCACGTGCAGCAGGTAGAGCCAGAGCAGCACGGCGACCGCCGCCCCGACCTGGTCGAGTCCGCCGAACGGCAGGCCGAGGTCCAGCGGCAGCGAGCAGAACAGGATGAAGCCGTGCAGGAAGCCGGCGAGGTTGGCCGCGGTGAACGACCCGACCGCGACGGTGGCCAACCAGTCCGGCTTGCCCGGGCCGACCACCCGGTAGACCCAGACCAGCACCGGGCTCAGCCCCAGCCAGACGGCCAGGAACGACACGATCACCCCGAGGGCTCCGGCCCAGCCGCCCCGGACGAACAGCCCGGCGGCCGACGGCAGTGCCAGCAGGACCAGCAGCATCAGCGCGGGTGCGGCGCCGAGCAACGGCAGCAGCAGTACGCGGCCCCGCCAGCCGACCATCGACTCGGCCGGCGCCGGTGGTGGTGCCACCGACACGAACGCCCGGCGCAGTCCTTCGCCGTAGAGCGAGGCGGGCAGCAGAGCGGCCAACGCCAGCAGCGGAGTGAGGTGCAGGCCGGCGTCGATCAGCGCGGCGGCGGCCTGATCGGCGCCGAGCTGCCCCGGCAGGGTGTCGATCGCCGGGTCGGTGAGCCGGCGGACCCGGTCGGCGCCGGCGAACAGCCCGGTCAGCCAGATCGCCAGCAGCACCACTGGCACCACGGCGATCGCGCCGAAGAAGGTGATCGAGGCGGCGTGCAGCGACAGGTCCTGCCCGCGTAGCGGCCGGAACGCGGCCCGGACCAGTCTGCGACCTCGGGTGACCATGGCCGTCACCTCTCAGTGCGCTCTGGCAGGCACACGGTTGGTAGTCCTGCCTTGCGACCTGCCGGTCGAGGTCCGCCTGCTGATCGGCCGATGACACCCGTGCGTACACCACGGTCTGCCCGGTCCCGGCCGGCGTGCCGGTGACCGGTTCCCCGACCATGATCAGACGGCCGATCCGGTAGGTGGGAACGGGCAGCGTCCCGGACTCGTAACGCCGACGCGGCGTCGCGTACGAGACTTCGGTGACCGCTGCCCATTGCGCTACCTTTCCCCACCGGGGCAACCGTCACTCCCGTTACCGCGCGGGCTATTCGGCGTGGACGGCCGATCGGCGGCGGCAACCGTCGGGTTGGCGACATGGCCCGGCGCGTCGCCGTGACGCGCCGGCGCGGCTAGGCTGGTCGGTGCATCGTGTCCCGCGGGAAGGGGTGAGCACGATGGCACTGCCGGCGTTCGTATCCGATCCGCAGTCACCGCGCGAGCCGTCGTTCGACGTGCTCGGGGATTTCGACGAGCCGTGGACCGCGCAGCTCGCCCTTGACCTGTTGCCGGAGACCAATGGTCCCAAGGTCGAGGTTCTCAGCGGGAGCGTGATCGTGACACCACATGCCGGGTTCGACCGCCAGACGATCGAGCTGGATTTGGCGTACCTGTTGAAGCAGGCGGCCCGCCGGGCGAACCTCTGGCTCTACCACGAGGTGAACATCGTCTCCGGTGAGGATCTGTTCATCCCGGACATAGCGGTGCTCCGCTCCTGCGGCAGTGGGCGACCGGGTGCCGGCGTTGGTGTTGCACGAGTTGGCTGACGGGGAGTACCGACCGGTGGCGGCGGCCGCAGCGGGCACCATGTTCGTGATGAAGGAGCCGTTCGAGTTCTCGATCGACCCGGCGGATCTGCTCGACGAGGCTGCGCCAGAATGAGGCGGTGACTTCCTCCCCGCGCGAGATCGTTCTGCTCGGCTCGACCGGCTCGATCGGTACCCAGGCGGTCGACATCGTCACCCGCAACCCGGACCGGTTCCGTATCGTCGCGCTCGGCGCCGGTGGTGGCAACGTCGAGTTGCTGGCCGCCCAGGCGCTGCGGCTGCGGGTCGAGGCGGTGGCGGTGGCCCGTGCCTCGGCCGCCCAGGATCTGCAGCTCGCCTTCTACGCCGAGGCGTCCCGGCGTGGCTACCCGACCGGCGGTTTCAAGATCCCGAAGATCCTGGCCGGTCCGTCGGCGATGGCGGAGCTCGCGCAGTGGCCGTGTGACGTGGTGCTCAACGGGGTGGACGGCTCGCGTGGGCTGGCGCCTACCCTGGCGGCGTTGCGGGCCGGCCGGACCCTGGCGTTGGCCAACAAGGAGTCGTTGATCGCCGGCGGGCCGATCGTGCGGGCCGCGATGCGGCGTCCGGACCAGATCGTGCCGGTCGACTCGGAGCACTCGGCGCTTGCCCAGTGTCTGCGGTCCGGGTCGGCAGCCGAGGTGGGCCGGCTGGTGGTGACCGCCAGCGGTGGCCCGTTCCGGGGCCGTTCGCGTGCCGAGCTGACCGGGGTCACCCCGGAGCAGGCGATGGCCCACCCGACCTGGAACATGGGGCCGGTCATCACGATCAACTCGGCGACCCTGGTCAACAAGGGCCTGGAGATCATCGAGGCGCACGAACTGTTCGGCATCCCGTACCCGCGTATCGAGGTGGTGGTCCACCCACAGTCGGTGATCCACTCGATGGTGGAGTTCGTGGACGGCTCGACGATCGCCCAGGCCAGCCCGCCGGACATGCGGCTGCCGATCGCGCTCGCCCTGGGCTGGCCGGACCGGGTGTCGGCCGCCACTGTGCCGGTGGACTGGACCCGGGCACACAGCTGGGATTTCGCGCCGCTCGACGACGCGGCGTTCCCGGCGGTCGCGTTGGCCAAGCAGGTCGGCGCGGACGGGCGGTGCCGCCCGGCGGTGTACAACGCGGCGAACGAGGAGTGCGTGGCGGCGTTCGTCGCCGGCAGGCTACCGTTTCTCGGCATCGTCGACACGGTGGAACGGGTGCTGCAGTTGGCGCCCGATTTCGGGGAACCGGGTACGGTCGAGGATGTGCTCGCTGCTGAATCCTGGGCCCGGTCCCGGACGCAGGAGTTCATCGGTGCGTCGGCGGAGGGAGCTTGATGGCGTACCTGCTCGGGGTGGTTCTCTTCGCCCTTGCGATTCTCATCTCGGTCAGTCTTCACGAGGCCGGTCACATGGTGACCGCGAAGAAGTTCGGGATGAAGGTCACCCGCTACTTCGTCGGTTTCGGCCCCACCATCTGGTCGTTCCGGCGCGGCGAGACCGAGTACGGCCTCAAGGCCATCCCGCTCGGCGGCTTCTGCAAGATCGTCGGGATGACCCCGCAGGACGACGACGTGGCACCCGAGGACGAATCCCGGGTGATGTGGCGTTTCCCGGTGTGGAAGCGGACCATCGTGATGTCCGCCGGGTCGATCACCCACTTCGGGCTGGCGATCGTCGCGCTGTGGCTGGCTGCGGTCTTCATGGGGCTGCCAAACCCGGATTTCCCCTCCTCGGAGGAGCAGGCCCGCGAGGAGCCGGCGGTCGTCGCGGTCACCGACTGCGTCGTCGTCGAGAACGTCTCCCGGGTCTGCGAGGCGACCGACCCGGCCAGCCCGGCGGCCGAGGCCGGCCTGCGCGACGGCGACCGGATCCTCGCCGTCGGCGGTGCCCCGGTGCAGACCTGGGGCGACATGCTGGAGGTCGTCCGGGGCGCGGAGCCGGGAACGGCAACGATCACCTATGAGCGCGACGGCACGACCGGGACCGTCGAGGCGGAGCTCGCGGCGGTCCAGCGGCCGGCGTTGGGCAGCGACGACGGGCCGGTGAGTACCGTCGCCGCGCTCGGTGTGGGGCTGCGCATCGAGAAACCCGGCATGGTGACGTACGGGCCGCTGGAGGCGTTCGGCGCGACCGGCGACTACCTGCGGCAGATGGCGATCGGCACCGCCGAGGCGATGATGCGGATCCCGGAGAAGATCCCCGCGCTGTGGGCGTCGATCACCGGCGCCGAGCGGGACATCGACACCCCGATCAGCGTGGTCGGGGCGAGCCGGCTCGGCGGGGAGGCGGTGGCCAACGACGCCTGGGAGCTGTTCGTCCTGCTGTTCATCTCGTTGAACTTCTTCGTCGGGGTGTTCAACCTGCTGCCGCTGCTTCCGCTGGATGGCGGCCACATTGCGATCATCTGGTTCGAGAAACTGCGGTCCTGGCTGTACGCCGCCATCGGCCGCCCCGATCCGGGCCGGGTCGACTACTTCAAATTGATGCCCCTCACGTACGTGGTCCTGCTGGTCGGTGGCGCGTTCACGCTGCTGACCGTCACCGCGGACGTGGTCAACCCGATCACGCTGTTCACGAGGTGAGTTGAAAGTGACCGCTGTCAGTCTGGGCATGCCCACGGTGCCGCCGCCGCCGTTGGCGCCGCGCCGGGTCAGCCGGCAGATCATGGTCGGTCCGGTGCCGGTGGGCGGCGGCGCGCCGGTCTCCGTACAGTCGATGACCACCACCGTGACCTCTGACGTCAACGCCACGCTGCAGCAGATCGCCGAGCTGACGGCGTCCGGTTGCCAGATCGTGCGGGTGGCGGTGCCGTCGCAGGACGACGCGGACGCGTTGCCGACGATCGCCCGCAAGTCGCAGATTCCGGTGATCGCCGACATCCACTTCCAGCCCAAGTACGTCTTCGCGGCGATCGACGCCGGTTGTGCGGCGGTGCGGGTCAACCCGGGCAACATCCGGCAGTTCGACGACAAGGTGGCCGAGATCGCCCGAGCGGCGTCGGCGGCCGGTACGCCGATCCGGATCGGGGTCAACGCGGGCTCGCTGGACAAGCGGCTGTTGGCCAAGCACGGCAAGGCGACCGCCGAGGCGCTGGTCGAGTCGGCGCTGTGGGAGTGCTCGCTGTTCGAGGAGCACGGCTTCCGTGACATCAAGATCTCGGTGAAGCACAACGACCCGGTGGTGATGATCCGGGCGTACCGGCTGCTCGCCGAGCGTTGCGACTATCCGCTGCATCTCGGGGTGACCGAGGCCGGTCCGGCGTTCCAGGGCACGATCAAGTCGGCGGTGGCGTTCGGCGCACTGCTGGCCGAGGGGATCGGCGACACGATCCGGGTGTCGCTGTCAGCTCCGCCGGTGGAGGAGATCAAGGTCGGCGCGGCGATCCTGGAGTCGCTCGGGCTGCGCGAGCGCGGCTTGGAGATCGTCTCCTGCCCGTCGTGCGGCCGGGCGCAGGTCGACGTCTACACCCTCGCCGACCAGGTGACCGCCGCGCTGGAGGGTTTTCCGGCGCCGCTGCGGGTCGCGGTGATGGGTTGCGTGGTCAACGGGCCGGGTGAGGCGCGCGAGGCCGATCTCGGGGTGGCGTCCGGCAACGGCAAGGGTCAGATCTTCGTCCGTGGCGAGGTGATCAAGACGGTACCGGAGTCCCAGATCGTGGAGACGTTGGTGGAGGAGGCGCTACGGCTCGCCGACGAGATGGGCACCGAGTTGCCGCCGGAGTTGCGTGAGTTGGTTTCCGGGGCGACGGTGACGGTGCACTGACGCACCTGTCCGCTCGGTGCTGACCCCGCTGGTCGGTGCTGGCGCGGCGTCCGTTCGCCTGTGGTGATCCTGTCGGAGGACTTTGATCCTCCGGCAGGATTTTTTCGTGACCGGCCAGACAGGGGCATCGCCAGCTGTCTACATAGGCAGGCGCCGATTGACAAAGTTTAGGCTCCCGACTTAGTCTGCGGCCACTTCGCTGGCGCTGGCTGCCCGCTGCGACCGGCGGTGCCCGTCCTTCATGCCTGCCTGCAGGCATCCCACGGCGAGGAGCGACATGACCCAACAGACAACGACGGCTCGCGGCCGGCGGTGGCGCGCCGGCCTGGTCGCCGGCGGCGTCACGGCGGCCCTGCTCGGCGGCAGCTTCGCCATCGCCGCCAGCGCGCACGCGGCGACCGGCTGCCGCGTGGTGTACTCGGTGCCGTCCCAGTGGCCCGGGGGATTTTCCGCAAACGTGAACGTCACCAACCTCGGTGACCCGATCAACGGCTGGCGGCTGACCTGGACCTTCCCGTCCGGTCAGCAGGTGACCCAGGCATGGAACGCCAACATCACCAGCTCGGGCAGCCAGGTCACCGCGACCAACGTCAGCTACAACGCGAACCTCGGCACCAACGCGACCGTCTCCTTCGGCTTCAACGGATCGTGGACGGGCAGCAACACCGCCCCGACCTCGTTCGCGTTGAACGGTGCCACCTGCACCGGCGGCGTCGGCCCGACCACCGCGCCGCCCACCGGCTCGCCGTCGCCGACGGTCCCACCGACCACCGCACCACCGACGACCGCGCCGCCGTCTCCGACGCCGACCACCACCCCGCGCCCACCGGGCAATCCACAGGCCATCGTCGACGACATGCAGCCGGGCTGGAACCTGGGCAACACCCTCGACTCCACCGGCGACAACCAGGCCGGCAGTGGCGAGACCTCCTGGGGTAACCCGCTGGTCACCCAGGCGCTGATCCGCAACATCAAGGCGCAGGGCTTCAAGAGCATCCGGATCCCGACGACCTGGACCCACCACCACGGCGGTGCCCCCAACTACACGATCGACCCGAACCGGCTGGCCCGGGTCAAGCAGGTGGTCGACTGGGCCCTCGCCGAGGACCTCTACGTCATGATCAACTTGCATCACGACTCATGGCAGTGGATCAACCATATGCCGAGCAACCAGACGACCGTGCTGGCCCGCTACAGCGCACTGTGGACCCAGCTGGCGACCACGTTCCGCGACTCGTCACCGAAGCTGCACTTCGAGAGCGTCAACGAGCCGCAGTTCACCGGCAGCTCCGGCACCGCCCAGAACGCCCAGCTGCTCGATGTGCTGAACCGCCGGTTCCACCAGATCGTCCGTGGCTCCGGCGGCAACAACGCCACCCGGCTGCTGATCCTGCCGACCCTGCACACCTCGTCGGACCAGGCCCGGCTCACCGAACTGGCCAGCACCTTCACCGCGTTGAACGACCCCAACATGATCGCCACCGTGCACTACTACGGATACTGGCCGTTCAGCGTCAACGTGGCCGGTGGCTACCGCTTCGACGCCACCGCCCAGCAGGACGTGGTCGACTCGCTCAACCGGGTGCACAGCACCTTCGTCTCGCGTGGCATCCCGGTCGTGATCGGCGAATTCGGCCTGCTGGGCTTCGACCGGCACACCGGCACCATCCAGCAGGGCGAGAAGCTGAAGTTCTTCGAGTTCTTCGGCTACCACACCCGTACCCGCAACATCGCCATCCAGCTCTGGGACAACGGCCAGCACCTGGGCCGGACCAGTTTCCAGTGGAGTGACCCCGAGTTGATCGCGCAGATCAAGTCTGCCTGGACCACCCGCAGTGGCACGGCCGCCAGCGACATGATCTTCGTGCCGCGGGCCGGTGCCATCACGGCCAAGTCCGTCGCGCTCAACCTCAACGGCCTGACCTTCCAGTCGTTGCGCCAGGGCAACACCAACCTGGTGCAGGGCACCGACTACACGATCAGCGGCAACCAGCTGACGCTGACGACGTCAGCGGTCACCCGGCTGGTCGGGAACCGGGCGTACGGGGTGAACGCTACCCTGCACGCCCACTTCTCGGCCGGCGTACCGTGGCGGATCAACATCGTCTCCTCCGACCGGCCGGTGTTGCAGAACGCGACCGGCACCACCTCGTCGTTCACCATCCCGACGGCCTTCAACGGCGACCAGCTGGCCACCATGGAGGCCCGGTACGCGGACGGCTCCAACGCCGGCCCGCACAACTGGACCTCGTACAAGGAGTTCGACGTGACGTTCGCGCCGAACTACGGTGCCAACAACATTTCGTTGACGTCGACCTTCTTCGCCGAGGTCAACGACAACGCTCCGGTGACCCTCACCTTCCACTTCTGGAGCGGGGCCACGGTCACCTACACGGTGCGGCGCAGCGGTTCATCCGTGACCGGCACCGTCTCGTAACGCCCGTCACCTGGTGGGTGTCGCCGGCGCGCTCGGCGGCACCCACTCTGGCATCGCACGGGGTCAGCAGCAGTCCGGTCCGCAGCAGTCCGGCTCGCAGTCGCAGCGCGTGGTCGGCTCCAGCATCGTGATCACCTCCCCTCGTCACCTGGTGGGCACCAGCGGCCCGGCTCCGGCTCCGGTGGGCAGCCAGCAGACGGCAACGCCGCCGCCATCGCCGCCATCTCCGCCCGCAGCGCCGTCAACCGGGCCAGCTCCGCGTCGACCTCCGCCATCCGGCGATGCAGCAACTGCTCGGCCGGCTCGCACGGACAGACCCCGGTGTCGCGTACGGCGAGCAGGTCGGCGATCTCCCGCAGCCGTAGGCCGAGCCGCTGGCAGCCCTGGATGAACCGCAGCCGGTCGACCGCGTCGCACCGGTACATCCGGTATCCGGCGGCGGTCCGGCCCGGTGGTGGCAGCAGCCCGGCCCGCTCGTAGTAGCGGATCGTGTCCGGTGACAGCCCGACGGCGGCGGCGAGTTCCGCGACCCGCATTCCGGTGCGGCCGAGAACCTTGGAATCGGTGCCCGTGGTCATGGAAACGACGATAAACCCTGGAGTGAACTCCAATGTCAAGCCGGGGAACCCGGAGGCCGGCGGCGGCACCGCTCCTCGCTGACGACGGTATGACGTTCGACATTTCGACCCGATCGGCAGCAGGTAGGCGCCTGTCGATGGTCAGGACGTCGGCCGAGGCTGGCGGGTCCGGAAGTCTCCGCCGTGCCGGAACTCGACGGCCGCGGCGACCAGACCGAAGACCGTGAGCGCGGACAGGGTGAAGATAGGGGGCAACGTGGCGGTGGGGAACGCTAGAACGACCACCACGGCCGGGTTGAGAATCCGCGCCCAACTGACCGTGCGCCAGATGCGCCACCAGTACACCTGGTTGGATAGAAGAAAGAACGCCACGCCCCAGTAGAAGGCGAAGTGTCCGTACCTGGCCGCGGCCTGGTCGTGCGGTGCGATGACCTGATGCAGGCCGTAGGAGACCAGGAGGACGGAGGCGATCATCGGTAGGTGCAGGTAGGTGAAGGCGTCGCGGGCGAGTCTCGCGCGGTCGACACCGGTCCTGGACTGCAGGGCGAGGCGGGCCGAGTCGATGGTGGTGAAGTACGACCACCACAGCAGGCCGATCGCTACCGCGGCGACGGCGACGATCAGCATGATGGTGACGGTGATCGGGCTGTTCCCGACGGCGATGCCGACCGAGATGATGGCTTCACCGAAGGCGATCAGCATGATCAACGCGTACCGGTCCACCCAGTGGCGCGCCGACTTGGGGCGCCAGGAGCGCACTCCGGTCGAGTAACCGCCGAAGAACTGGACAACCAACGCCGCGACCCACAGCAGCGTCACGACCGGCAACGCGGCCAGCCGGTCAGGTGTGGCCAGCTCGACGACCGCGAAGCCGCAGAGCAGTAGCAGCGAGATCGTGGACGGAATCGCGTTTTGCTTGGCGATGGAGCCCAATATGGGCTCGGTGCGCGATGCCTGCATGATCAGCACGGTCTGCATGAGCTGTCCGGCGAGGTAGCCGGCGACGATGATCAGCAAGCCGGGCAGACTGTCCGGGGCTGGCTCGAAGGCCTGGGGGATGGCGATGCCGATCACCACGACCGACGCGGCGACGCCGATCATCGTGAACCTGGCCAGGATGGTCTCGTTGCGTACCGCGTTGGTGAGCCACGAGTACGAGGTCCAGGCCCACCACAGCAGCGCCAGCAAGGTCAACCCTCGGAGGATGCCGACAGCTGAGGCGTCGCGCATCATCAGCGTGGTGACCTGAATGAAAGCGAAGACGAAGACCAGATCGAGGAAGAGCTCCCGGGGGGTGGCCCCGTGCAGGCGGGACGTCTCGGATTCGGCCAACCGGTGTAGCTTGGCGTGTCGGTGGTGGAACACGGTGCGGTCGGCGATCAGCATCGTCATGACGCAGACGGCCAGCAGCGCCAGCGTGCCCAGCGGCGACGTCTGGGTGGTCACCGGGAGCAGACCCACGAGCAGGGCGATGCCGAGGATCGGGCTGCGACCGAGTACGCGTCCGGTCCGCCATTCGAACGCGAGTAGCGCGAGCAGGTAGATCAGCACTCCGCCGAAGAGAATGACGGCATCGGCGGTGACCCAGGGGTGCTCGGAGCCGCCAGTAATGGTGGCGATCGCGTGTTTGAGCCCGAGGGCGAACAGGATCAGACCACCGATCATCGGCAGGTGCAGGCCGTTGTACCCGTCCCGGGCCATCCGGGTCTGGTCGATGCCGGTACGCCGGGACAGGGCGTGTTCAGCGAGGATCTTGGCGAGGTCGAAATAGGTCCACCATAGGGCCGAGACGATGATCAGGCCGAGCATGGCGGCGGCGATCAGCGGCCAGGTGACCGCGACGTTGATGCCGACTCCGCTGCCGGTGCCGATCGAGATGATCGTCTCGCCCAGCGCGACCAGGACGATCAGGGCATGCCGTTCGGCCAGGTGCCACGGCGAGACGAGCTGCCAACTGCCTCGGCCGACCGTGCTCAGGACGCAGAAGTCGATGGCGAGTGCCAGGGCGAACAGCACCAACCGCACGAGGTCACCGTCGAACCGGGCCGGCAGCTGCGGTGGCAGCAGCGCGGCGGTCAGCAGCACCGGAGTCGATGTGGCGAGCGTCGCCCAGGCGATTGCGGCCGGCCGTCGGCCGGCCGGGCCGTCGGACCAGCGGGCCCTGGTGAGGACCGTGAGCACACTGACCCGGATCGCCAAGTAGCCGACCGTTACCAGTACCGGTCCGGGCAGGCTGCCCGGCGTGTCGACGAACGTCTCGGGCACGGCCACTCCGACCGCCAGCAGGACGGTGGCGATGCCGGCCATCAGCAATGGCATGCCGCCCCGGTCCAGATGGACGACGTTGCCGAGCCAGACGCACGCCGTCCAGCAGTGCCACAGCAGCAGGGTCACCAGGGCCCCGCGGAGCATGCCGACTGCGGTCAGGTCGGCCGCCATCAACGTGGTGACCTGCAGGAATGCGAACACGAAGAAAAGGTCGACGAACAGTTCCATCCAGCTGACGTCGCCGGCGACCTGCGGATTCCGACGCACCAGGCGAAAACCGCCAGCGGTCGGATGCGGGTGCGGGTTGTCGTCATGCACGGGTCAACTCTGGCAACGCCCCACCCCACGCGGAGCCGGATCGCCGATCTCGGTGACTCCCGGTCCGGGTCCGTCATGGCGTCGTGGCGTGAGTCGAAGGGTGTGAACCGGCCGGTGGGCGGCCCCGACATCCTTGTCAGGGCCGCCCACCGGTGCTGTTCGCAGGGGTAGTGGGTCGGGGGTCAGGCAGCGTCGCCGGTGGTGCCGGCGGTCACGGTGCGGCGGGTGGCAGCCGGGTAGCGGATGTTCTCCACCATCTCGGAGATCTCCTCCGGCGGTGGCGCCGTCATCTTCGACACGACGATGGTGACGATGAAGTTGACGATGGCGCCGATGGTGCCGATGGCCTCCGGGCTGATGTCGAAGATGTGCGCGTGCGCCGAGGTGCCGAAGACCTCCAGGGTGTAGATCATGTACGCGGCGGTGAACACCATGCCGGAAACCATGCCGGCGGCGGCGCCGGTGGCGTTACATCGTTTCCAGAAGATGCCGAGCACGATGATCGGGAAGAAGCTGGCCGCGGCTAGACCGAAGGCGAACGCGACCACCTGGGCGACGAACGCCGGCGGGTTGATGCCGGCGTACACCGAGATCAGCACTGCGAGGCCCATCGCGATCCGGCCGGCGAGCAGCCGCTGCTTGTCGGTCGAGTCCCGCTTGACCCGGCGGAAGTACAGGTCGTGGGAGAACGACGAGGAGATGACCAGCAGCAGGCCGGCGGCGGTGGACATCGCGGCGGCCATACCGCCGGCAGCCACCAGACCGACGATCGGCGCGGGTAGCCCGGCGATTTCCGGACTGGCCAGCACCAGGATGTCGTTGTTGACGATCAGGTCGGCCCCGGAGGCCGGGTTGTTGCTGACCGACCCGATTGTCGTCACGTTCTCGCCGAACGTGATCAACCCGGTCGCCGCCCAGTTGTCGACCCAGGCGGGTAGGGCGTCCACCGCGACCCCGTTGACCGCCTCCAGCACGTTCAGCTTGGTGAACGCGCCGACCGCCGGGGCGGTGGTGTAGAGCAGGGCGATGAAGAACAGTGCCCAGAAGGCCGAGTAGCGGGCGCCCCGGACGGTCTTCGTGGTGTAGAACCGGATGATCACGTGCGGCAGGCCGGCGGTGCCGATCATCAACGACATCGTCACCAGGAAGACATCGATCTGTGGTCGGGCCGAGAACGCCTCGGTGAACTGGCTCAGCCCCATCTGCACGCTCATGGCGTTGAGCTCGTCGAGGATCTGCCCGAACGAGATCTGCGGGATCGGAATACCGGTCGCCTGCTGGGCCACCGCGATCGCCGGGATCAGGTAGGCGATGATGAGCACCGTGTACTGCGACACCTGGGTCCAGGTGATGCCCTTCATGCCGCCGAGCACCGCGTACGCGAAGATGATGAGCGCCGCGACGATCACACCGCCGGTGATGTCCAGCCCGAGGAAGCGACTGAACACGATGCCACCACCGCGCATCTGGCCGACGACGTAGGTGAAGGAAATAATGATCGCGGCGACCGCGGCGATCGTCCGTACGGTTTCCGAGTACCGGTCACCGACGAATTCCGGCACCGTGAACTTGCCCCACTTGCGCAGGTACGGGGCGATCAGCAGGGCCAGCAGCACGTAGCCACCGGTCCAGCCCATCAGATAGATGGAGCCGTCTGACCCGAGGAAGGCGATCAGGCCGGCCATCGAGATGAACGAGGCTGCCGACATCCAGTCTGCGGCGACGGCGGCCCCGTTCGCGACAGTGGGAATTCCCTGTCCGGCGACGTAGAAGCCGGTGGTCTCCTTGACCCGGCTGCGCCAGGCGATGCCGAGGTAGAGGGCGAAGGTGACGATGATGAAGCCGAGCGTCCAGCCCTGGATCTGGCTCACTTCGCACCACCCTCCGCGGGCACCTCATTGACGCCGTACTCGTTGTCCAGACGGTCCATCATCTTTGCGTACACCAGGATCAGTACGACGAAGGTGTAGATCGATCCCTGCTGGGCGAACCAGAAGCCGAGCGGGAATCCGGCTATCACGATGTTGTTCAGCGGCTGGATGAGCAGGATGCCGCAGACGAATGAGACGACGAACCAGATGGCCAGCAGGATCACCATGAGCCGGAGGTTCCGGCGCCAGTACTCCTTGCGCCAGCCGTTGTCCGGCGGTGCCGTTGTCGGCGGTGGCGATTCTCCGCCACCTGGGCTGCTATCGGGGCTTACCTCGGTCACTGTGGGGCCTCCTAGTCGCTGTGGGAACGGCAGGTCCGGTGACGGGCCGCGCCGCAGCGACCTGCTGGTCGCCGTCGGCACGGCGGTGCCGCTGCCCGATCCACTCACTCCGCGCGGCCGACGTGCTGTCACGTCGCCCGGCGGCTTGTGTGGTCGGTCACACCCTTAATCTGGGAAGGGAACGTGACAGGGTCGGCTCAGGCAAGAGTTGATCTGCTTGACTGCGGGTTGGGGCGGTGAACGGTCTCCCGGGTTCCGTGAGCGGTAGTCCGGGCAGGCGGACCGGCCAGGTCCTGCCTGTTTTGTAGGGTTTTCGGGCAGTCAACTCGCCGCCCAACGGCTCAGCCCGACCATTCACCGATTGCCGGCTAGGTCCCAGCGGGTATCGCGACCTAGCATCCGGTCATGGCTGACACCGCAACCACCGCCGCACCTGCTCGTCGGCGCGTTCTGCACGCCGGCAGCCTCGGCATGATCATCGGCGGCCTGCTTGCGCTGGTCGGCTCCCTGCTGCCCTGGGTCATCACGCCGTTCGGGCCGCTGTCCGGTGCGGCCGGGCCCGGGCTGTGGACATTCTGCGCCGGCTTCCTCGCCATCGCCGGCGCGCTGCTGCCGTACCGCCTGGTGGCGATCGGCCACGCCCTGCTGCCCGGTATCGCGGTCGCCGCCATCGTCGGGTGGCAGGTCGCCCGGCTGATCTACCTCAGCTCCACTACCGACAGCTGGGGCCAGCTGATGCCCGGGATCGGCATGGTCATGGTCGCCGGCGGCGCGGTCGTCCTGCTGCGGACGGCGATCCGACTGATCTCGATCCGGTAGCCAGTCCCGCCCGGGTCCGGGCGTCCGACGGCCGCCGCGTCGAGCGGCCCGACCGAACGTAGGGTGTCGAGCGCGGCTCGGGCCCTGGAACACTGCGGTGGTGAGGTACCCGGATCCCTACCAGTCAGGGCAGGGTCAGCACCTGTCGGCACCGGTCTATGGCCACCCCCAGCAGGGCTGGGGCCCGCCCGCGCCGCAACTCGTCGTGGCCCCCAAGTCCGCCGGAGCGGCGATCGTCCTGGAGATCGTGCTGGGCCTGTTCGGGATCTTCGGAGTCGGGAACATCTACGCCGGCAAGGTAGCGACCGGCATCGTGTTGATGCTGACCTTCTGGGTGACGTTCTGGATCAACTTCCTGCTGGTCTTCATTGTCATCGGCTGGGTCACCATGCCGATGACCTGGCTGGCCTATCTCGCGGTGGGAGCGATCCTGGCCGCGCGGGGCGTCGAGCAGTACAACGCCCGGATCCTGGCCGGATACCGCTGACCCGGTCGCCCGGCGCCGTCCGGTCCTGTACCGCAGCGTGCCGGTGACGGCCAGCCGGGCACTGCCCGGCTGGCCGTCACCGGCACGCGAAACTGGCTACAGCCAGGTCAGCGGTCGGGGGTGGTCTCGGCAACTGGGCGTCGAGGGCAACCCCGCAGGGCGTACGCGAGAAGCCCGGCTGCCGCGAGGACCGTGGCGCAGACCGTGGCGGAAGTGGTGTCGGCTGGCTGGATCAGCCAGGAGCTGAGCTGGGTGCGCAACTGCTCGCTGGGGCCCATCCACGGCAGGATCGCGACGAGTGTCCAGATCAGTGGCGCGATCCAGGACAGCGCGGACCCGAGCAGCACGGCACTGAGCGCGGTGAGTCCGACCAGGCCTGCCGTGTTGCGCGCCACCACGCTGAGCGGCTCGAACCGCGTGTCGGTAAGGGTGCTGATCAGCAACAAGATGATGACTGCGGCAGTGCCGATCAGCAGGTGTCCGGCGCGGCGGGCCGGCCAGTTGATTGCCGCGGTGTGGTCGAGCGCGTCGTCTGCACCACTGAGCGTGGTGCCGATGGCAACCACAGCGATCAGCACAGTGATGCTGATCATCCTGGCGTTGACGGTATGTCCATCAGAGAAGTACGGCCAGCTGGCCCAGGGCAGCGCGATGGCACCGACCGTGATGACCACAGCGAGGGGAATCCGGCGAGATCGTAGGTACAGGCCGAGCCACCTCATACGTCACCCACCAGCAGGAGCGCTCCGAGTCGGTCGGTATCGCAGTCGAGGGCTGCGTCGCGCGCCTGCGCGACCACCTGCCGCTGCTGGTCCGCCGGCATTGCGGTCAACGCCTGGTACGACGCTTCGACCAGCTGCTGCTGCTCGGGACTCAACCAGTCCGGCGGCACCGGCGGCTCACCGAGGAGCCAGGCGGCCGCCACCTCCTGCGCGGTGGAGGGCAAGGTGCTGTTGCCACACTCCTGCGACCAGGGCGCCCGCAGCAGCTCTGCCTCGAAGTACCCGCTACTGAGATCCGCCCTACCGGACCGGTCGATGCTCGGCGTCTCGAAGGTCAGTGTGTCCGCGTCGTGCCGGTCCACTGTCTGCTCCGGCGCGGCCCACTCGACCATTCGGGTGCTCTGCACCGCGCGTACCGGTGGGTCGGGCAGCTTGGCCGCCATGACCGCGAGTGCCTCCCGGACCGGCTCGACCAGGTCGGGCAGCAGCGCCGCGTGTACCCTGCGGACACACACCTGCGGGCCGTTGTCGTCGCAGACGAGTTCGACGGCGACGGGGTCGACGACGGCCGCACCGGGGTAGCCGCCGGCGGGCAGCAGCGGAACCGCCACGGCGGCACCGAGCACGGCGGGCAGCACCGCCAGCGCGAGCACGCTGCGGCGTACGGCGCTGATCAGCAGCAACGCGGAGCCGGCCAGCGCCCCGAGCCACACCGCCTGTACCAGGCTGACCGAGCCCGCAATGGTCTGGAAGTCGTCGAGGCTGTCGGCAGAAGCCGGATTCAGCAGCAACGCGGACGGATCCGGCTGCGTCTTGACGAAGTTCTCGTCGTAGCCGGCCATCGACACGAAGTCGGGCAGCAGGGCCACCACGGCGAACGCGACCACCGCGAGGACCGGCGCGGTGACGATCCGGGGCACGGCCCGGCCCGCGGCCATCCCCAGCCAACCGGCGGCGACCACGGCCAGCGCGCCGACCGCGGTGATACCGAGGACCGCGCTGGGGAAGTAGCCGGCCGTCGGGATCACCCACACCGCGCCGATGAGCAGCACCAGCAGGTAGACCGTGACCATGGCCCCGGCGTACCCGACGGCGAGCGGGAAGATCCGCTGCCAGCGCGGCCGTACGGTGGTGGCGAACAACTCCCCGACCCGGTGCCGCCGGTCACGCCGGCCCAGCCAGGCGCCACCGGCCAGCGCCAATGGAAAGAGCAGGACCAGCGACCCTCGGCCGTACATCATCAGCTGTGTCCATCGCCCGGCGAAGAACTCGATCGAGGTCAGCGTGAGCCCCACGCAGACCACCAGGAACAGCACGGCGAGACCGGGCACCGCCGACCGGCGTACCTCGGTCCACACTATCCGTCCGGTCACGCCGGTACGTTCTCTCGGTGCGCGCGCAGCAGTGCGGAGTAGCCGCGTTCGGTGGCGCTGTCCCCGGCGTCGCCGTCGCCGCCCTGCGCGGCGAGCTGCGCGGGGGTGCCCTGCCATACCAGCCGTCCCTCGTTGACCAGCACCACGTCGGTGCAGGCCACCGCGACGTCCTCGACCAGGTGGGTGGAGACCAGCACACAGCTGTCCGACCCGACCTCGCGCAGCAACTCCCGGAAATGGAGGCGCTGCTCCGGGTCGAGGCCGACCGTCGGTTCGTCGAGTAGTAGGACCTCCGGGTCGTTGACGATGGCCTGAGCGATGCCGGCGCGGCGCAGCATGCCGCCGGAGAGCGTCTTCAGCTTCGAGTCGGCCCGGCTGGACAAATCCACCCGGTCGATGGCCCGCTGCACCGCGCCAGGAATGTCTGTTTTCGGCATCTCCTTGAGCCAGGCCATGTACTCGACGAACTCGCGGACGGTGAACCGGGGGTAGAATCCGAAGTGCTGCGGCAGGTAGCCGAGCCGGCGGCGTACCCGCCGCAGGTCTGCGCGGCCGGTGATGTCCTCCCCAAGCAGGTCGAGCCGTCCACCGGCGGGCTTGACCACCGTCGAGAGTGCCCGCATCAGGGTTGTCTTGCCCGCGCCATTGGGGCCGAGTAGCCCGTGCACTCCGGTGCCGAGTGCGAGGTCGAGCCCGTTGACCGCGAGGTGACGGCCGGCCCGGACGATCAGGTTCTCGGCGTGCACCGCCCACGCGTACGTGGTCGGTGCGGTTTCCGCCGCGTTGACCGCGCGCATCATGATCTCTCCGTTCGTCGGTAACTGGCGGACATCCCGCCGGTTGAGGTGAAGCCCGGCCGGCTGCGAGGGCCGGCGGTACCGCAGTCAGTTGCGGCCGATGCCCCGCCGGCCGTAGTGGGTGGCCCGCAGCAGCACCACCACGACCAGCCCGGCGGTGGCCGCAGCCCAGCCCGGCCAACTGCCGGCTTCGAGGATGACCGGCAGTCGCTGACCCACCAGGCTCGGCGCGATCACGCCGACGGACCAGGTGGCCGACAGCCCGAGCGCCGCCCGGTCCACACCGACCAGCCCACCCAGGGCCAGCGCGCCGGCGGTGAAGGCCAGGCAGGGCAGCAGCCACAGGACGGGGGAGTGTCCGGTCAGCCCGCCGGCGGCAGCCAGCATCGGGACGACCGCGGTCAGGACGGCGAGGGTACGACGTAGCAGCAGCGCCAGCCTGGTGCGTGGCATCGTGGAGACCAGTTCCCAGGCCGGGTCGGTGTGTCGGCTCCACACGGCGGCCACCGGTAGCAGCGGCGCCATCGGCGCGACCAGCAGCACCAGCGACGGCATGCTGCGGAACGTCGACTCGAACGACACAGCGGCCAGTATCAGCGCGACCGCCGTAGCCAGCCAGGGCAGGATCTGCGCGGTGGCTCCGGTGCGGCGTAGCCGCCGACGCCTGGCCGGCTCCGGGCCGGCGGCGATTCCGGCGGCGATTCCGGCGGCAACTCGGTCGAGCAACTGCCGGGCGGCCGGGTCGACCGTCTCGGTCAGGGTGTTCCGGCAAGCGGCGCAGGATTCCAGGTGGGCCTCGATCGCCCAGATGGTCGCGTCGTCGACGCCGTCGTCACCGGTGGCGTAGCGGGAGATGAGGACCGGAGTCGGATGAGTGTTCATGACAGTGCCTCCCGTAGCGCGATCCGGGCCCGCCGCGCGTAGGTCTTCACGGTTCCCTCCGGCATGCCGAGCAGTACCGATGTCTCCCGGGTGGTCAGGCCGTCGAGCACCATCGCGCGCAGCACCTGGCGCAGGTTGACCGGCAACGCCAGCAGGGCCTGCTCCAGGTTGGCGTCCATCCCGTCGGCCAGCGCCTCGTCTTCGGCGGCCGGTGCGATGGTGGCGAAGGTCTGCACCGCCGGGACCCGCTCACGGCGGGCCCGGGCACGGAACGCGTCGACCAGTCGGCGGGCGGCGATCGTCCACAGCCAGCCGACGGCGCTGCCCTTGGCCGAGTCCTGCGCCTGACTGCCGGCGCAGCGCCATACCGCCAGGTAGGTGTCCTGTAGGACCTCGGCCACCAGGTCGTCGTCGGCGCACCGCCGGCGCAGCCGGGCGGTCAACCAAGGCGACGTACGGCGGTACAGTTCGTCGAAGGCCCGCCGATCGCCCTTGGCGATGCGGCGTAGCAGTGCACCCTCGTCGAGTGCGTCCAGGCTCCGTCTCACAGCAGGCAAGACGATCAGGGCACCTGCTTCGGTTTCTTGTCTGAAGTGACTCGCGTCACATGTCTCTCGGTTGGGTGGCTCCTGCCGGCCGCGCCACATGGCGACGGTAGTCGATCGCGCGGGTGGCTTGGTATGTCCGCGTAGCTGCGGTACGGCTTTGACGCGGTGGTGGGTAGAGTTCCAGGTCGCATCGCAGCGGCGACAGGAACGAGACGGGTACGGGCATGACGGTGGACGACGTACGACCGGATCGTGATCTGGATCCGGCCGGGATCGACTCGGCGCAGCTGCAGGTCTGCCTGGACGTCATCGAGGCGCTGTCGGCGTTGCCGTCCGACCATCCCGATGTGGTGCGAGTGCAGCGGGCCACCGCGAAGCTCTACAAAGCGGTCAAACTGCGGCGGCGAGAGGAACGGCGCGACGCCGTCCTCGCCGCCGACCGGGCCGTCACCGCGGCGACCGCGACCGGAGCGCCGGGCCGCATCGACGACGAGACCAAGGGTATCCCGTTGGCGTCGACGACGGTCGGTGCCGTCGCCGGCATCCTGCACCAGCCCCGCGCCTGCTACATCTGCAAGGAGCGCTACCGCGAGGTGGACGCCTTCTACCACCAGCTCTGCCCGGCGTGTGCCAAGCTCAACCACGAGCGCCGCGACGCCCGTACCGACCTGACCGGCCGGCGGGCGCTGCTCACCGGCGGCCGAGCCAAGATCGGCATGTACATCGCGCTGCGGCTGCTGCGCGACGGCGCACACACCACGATCACCACCAGGTTCCCCCAGGACGCCGCCCGTCGGTTCGCCGCGATGGACGACAGCGACCAGTGGCTGCACCGGCTGCGGATTCTCGGCGTCGACCTGCGCGACCCCGCACAGGTGATCGCCGTGGCCGACTCGGTCGCCGCGCAGGGGCCGCTGGACATCCTGATCAACAACGCGGCGCAGACCGTCCGGCGCAGCCCCGGCGCGTACGCGCACCTGGTCGCCGCCGAATCGGCCCCGCTGCCCGACGGGCCGCTGCCGGAGATCGTCAGCTTCTCGTCCGCCGGCGGACGGGGCGATGCCGCGGCGGCGATCGGCGCACCGCGACCGCAGTCCTCACCGCAGTCCTCGGCGATCTCGCCGCACGCGCTGACCGCGCTGGCGCTGACCAGCGGCTCAGCCTCACCCGAGCGGATCGCCCTGGCGTCGGCGATCGACGCCGGCGGGCTGGTGCCTGACCTCGATCCGGTCAACAGCTGGGTGCAACGGGTGCACGAGGTGGACGCGGTCGAGTTGCTCGAAGTGCAGCTGTGCAACTCCGTCGCGCCGTTCATCCTGATCAGCCGGCTGCGGCCGGCGATGGCCGCCGCGCCAGCCCGGCGCAAGTACGTGGTGAACGTGTCGGCGATGGAAGGGGTGTTCGCCCGGGGCTACAAGGGCGCCGGCCACCCGCACACCAACATGGCGAAAGCCGCCTTGAACATGCTGACCCGCACCAGCGCGCGGGAGTTGTTGACCGACGGCATCCTGATGACCAGCGTCGACACCGGCTGGATCACCGACGAGCGCCCGCATCCGACGAAGATGCGCCTCGCCGACGAAGGCTTCCACGCGCCGCTGGACCTGGTCGACGGCGCCGCCCGGGTGTACGACCCGATCGTCCGTGGTGAGCAGGGCGAGGATCTGTATGACTGCTTCCTCAAGGACTACGCCCCCAGCGGCTGGTAGGAACAGGTCGCCGCCGTCAGGAACGCCGCTTGCTGCTGCCCGCTCGGGAACTCCGCGCCACCGGACCCCGGCGAATTCCCGGACACCGACTCCTTCGCGGACCGACGAGACCGCCGCGATCGGCGTCGGCGACGTGCTCCGGTTGGGCTTGGCCGGCCGGCGTGGTCGTCGGGGCTTCCTCCTCGTGCCGCGACGGACCATACGGGAGGATGCGGTGGGAGTCATCCGGATGTTCGCCGGATCTCGGCAAAACCCTATCGGCGTCTGGTGAACGCGGTGGCACCGCACATCGTTCTGACTATGCACTGACACCGGACACTGAAGGGACATCGAACCAGATGACGTTGAGCCTGAAGAAGATCGCGATTGGGCTGATGGCGGTCGTAGCCATGACCTTTGGCCTGCCGGCGAGCCCGGCGATGGCCATCAGCCAGGTCTCCTGCGGTAGCCGGAACGACTTCCTGAAGCTGCACATCGATTTCGGCGCCGGCTACGGCTTTGCCCGGTGCTTCGCGAACGGCGGGGTGACCGCAGTGAACATCGACGGCGTCTACCGATTCGACACCGGCAACAACAAGGCAACACTCAACTACGAACGGGACGGCCGGTACTACAGCACGACCTTGGACAAGTGGCGGGGCTCCGACTTCGGTGGTGCCCGGGTCCGGGTCTACGAAGTGCGGATCTGGTGACCGCTGTCTGACCACCGTCGTGGGCTCGCGGCGTCTGAAGCGCTGCGAGCTCACCACTTGACAAGGGGAGCCGGGGGTTCCGGGGCTGGGCCCGCTGCTGTCGTGAGTTCGTCCGCGGCGACGTGGGAGCTGTCGGACCACGAGCAGCGGCTCTGTGTCCCGGCCGATGCGCGTGAAGCACGTACTCCTTGGCTTTGTCGCCGGGATCGAACGGTGACGGTACGTCGGGACCTGGGCGGCGATGCACCTGCCGCCGCTGGCTGGCGGGGAGTACCGGGCCGAGACGCGGATGACCGACGGAGTGGTGACCCGGACCATGCCGAATCGTGATCAAGGCCCAGGGGTCGTTGGGCTGTTGGAACTCCTGATTCGCGCGGGTCAGTCGGCACTGTCCTTGTCGCACGGTCGACGTAGAAAGGCGATCGATCCGACGTAGGGGTCTCCGGTAGCCCGTGGCCAGCGGTATCGAGGGCGAGGGCCCCTGGTCGCCGTGCCGGGTGAACTCGATGTCGGGCTCCTGCCCACCCGACCGCTCCACGACCAGGAGGTACGCCATCGACTTCTGCGCACTCACCGGCCCTGCTGCGGCCAAGCCCCGCGCCAGCGCAGTTGATCAGCCCGGCTATCGGCACAATCACCTCGCCACATTCCGTGTTGTGGCGATGCGCGTAGCGTGTCGGTATCGACCACGGTCGGGTGTACTACGGTGACGCCCGGTGTCGCCGCATGACACGAGAGACTAGAGAAGGTGGTGTGACCGGAAATGGGTCAGGTGTGGCGGGGTCCCGAGCTGGCCCGCACGATCGAGATGATCGAGGCGGAGCTCGACCAGGCATGGGCTGGACTGCTGGCTGAGCGTGGCGTCGCCGCCGGATCCGCCGAGGAGACAAGGTTGGGCTGGCTCGTCGTCGACAACCCCGCCGAGCACGACTGGCGGGTCGTCGACGCCGCGATCGACCGCCTGCCCTGCACCGACTGCGGATCGGGCCTCACCCGGGGGCCGCAGACGTGCCACCGGTGCACCTACCACCACGGGGTGCGCTTCGCCGGCCGGGAAGTGGACCGGCCGGATGTGCCGCCGGGCAACGAGCGCGCCATCCGGGTGGCATGCGCCGTCGCGCGTAACCGCGACCGCTACTCGCCACGGGCCAGGGTCGGCTATGAGTTGGTGCTGCCCGACCTCGTCGCCGGGATGCTCCCCACCACCAGACAGGCACAGGCAGGAAAGGCGCTGGTCAACAAGCTGACGCCGGAGGAGTGCGACGAGGTCGCCACCTCCGCCGACGTCGAACGTCTCACCCGTGACCGTTGACCTTGCCGACCCGTACCGGGGCATGGTCACCTGCGGCAGTGGGATCTCCAAGATCAATGTGAGCGTCCGATACCCTACGCGTCGGTTTTAGGGTATCGGACGCTCACATTGATCTTGTCGCGGACGGGCTGTCGGCCCCGGACAGGTCTGCGGCGAAGGTGCCCAGGTGGGGCGAAGGGAACCACTGGCTGACCGCGGCCGTCGCCGGCGACTCGTACGCCGCGGTGATCCTGCCGACTGAGCCCGTGGTGCGCCGCCCCGCCTGAGCTGGGCCCGACCAGGGCGGGCTGCCGATCGGGTCTGTGACAACGCCTCGGATCTGGCAGGCTGGTAGCTGTGCTGACGGTGCCGGTACGGCAGCTCGGGGACGCCGAGCGTGGGGCGGTGGAGCGGATCCTCGACCTCGATCCCTTTGCCGCACCCCAGGTCGCCGAGCGGGTCGCCGCACAAGGGCTGGCCTGGTGGCGGGCCGACGGCCGGGTCTTCGGCTACGGCCCCCGCCGGCAACTCGAGTCGCTGTGCTGGGTCGGCGGGCATCTCACCCCCGTACACGCCTCGCCGGCGGCGGTCGCCGCGTTCGCCGAACGCCTCGCCAGCGAGGAACGGGCCTGCTCGTCCATCGTCGGCCGGGTCGACGCCGTGCTGGGACTGTGGGATCGGCTCGCCGAGCGGTGGGGGCCGGCCCGGGAGGTCCGGTCCAACCAGCCGTTGCTGGTCGCCGACCGGCCGCCGGCCGTGCCCGCCGACCCGGGGGTGCGACTGGTCCGCTCCGACGAGGTCGACCTGCTCTTCCCTGCCGCGGTGGCGATGTACACCGAGGAGGTCGGCGTCTCCCCGACAGCGGAGGACGCCGGGCGCGGCTACCGGCGGCGGGTCGCCGAGTTGGTCCGGGCCCGTCGCACGTACGCCCGGATCGTCGACGGCAAGGTGGTCTTCAAGGCCGAGCTGGCCGTCGTCACCCGGCACACCGCGCAGATCCAGGGGGTCTGGGTGGATCCGATGTGGCGTGGCCGGGGCCTGGCCACCCCGGCGGTGGCGGCGGTGGTCCGGGACACCCTGCGCCGGGTCGCCCCGACGGTCAGCCTGTACGTCAACGACTACAACGCTGCTGCCCGCCGGGTGTACGACCGGTGTGGCTTCCGTAGCGTCGGCACCTTCGCCACCGTGTTGTTCTGAGCGGCGAGCTTCACGAACCGGTGGGCTCCGAGGCGACCGGGGCGGTGAAGAACTCGGCGGGCGCGTCGGTCCGGATCTGGTAGTTGAAGCTCTCGATCGGTGCGACCGGTGGACGTTCGGATGAACACCCGGCAGATGGCGACCTGTAGGCCTAGTTGCAGGCGCGACGCGACCGAGTGAGTGTTGATCTGGACTCGATGCTACGGCTCGCCCGTTGGCTGCTGGCCCTGTGATGACCGCAGTGGTGTCGCTATGTCCTCAGCGCAGCGGGATCTCTCCGAGGTGACAGCAAGAAGCGTCCTACGCGGACTGCTCACCGACGCCGGGCAGGCCCGTGCTGTTCTGCGCCTGGGCTGCTTGCTCTTAGCCCAGGCGCGCAGAACAGCACGGTTCAGGCTCAGGCTCAGAACAGAGCGACAAGCACCAGCAGCAGGGCGGTGACCGCGCCGGTCAGTGCCGCACCGGTCCAGCGCAGCCACGGCCGGCCCGAGCCGAGCAGCGGCAGTCGCCGCCAGCGCAGCGCCCCGGCCGCCGCCCCACCGACGGCCAGCCCGGCCGCGAGCGCCCACCAGCCGGCCCACACGTCCTGCCAGGCGCCGGTGGTGTGCACGATCAGCAGGTAGACCAGGGCGGTCAGCGCCGAGGTGACCAACTTGAGCCGGTCCGGTGTCGGCAACCGCTTCCCGACGCCACCGCCGCTCGCGTTGCCGCCGATCGCGGTCAGCCCCAGCGTCACCGCTCCGGCGAGCAGCAACAGGACGGTGATGCCGATCATCAGCGGCCCGGCACCGGTCGAGTCGGCGTCGGTGTCGACTCCGAGCAGCGAAAGTCCGATCGGTTCGACCCCCTTGTCGGTGTTGCCCAGTACCACCACCGCGTCACCGGTGGCCGGGTCGTAACCGACGTACGAGCGGAACCCGCCGGTGGCGCCGTTGTGCCAGACGATCTCCCGCCCGTCGTAGCTGGTGGTGAACCAGCCGTAGCCGATCTGGCTGTCCTCGCCGGCGTCGAAGCGTGGTTGCGCCGCGTCCGCTCCGGGCGCGCCGCCGTCGAGCATCGCGGCGACCAGGGTCGCCAGGTCCGGCGCGGTGGACCACGGCCCGATGCCGGCACCGGCCAGCCCGGACGCCTGCCACGGGTCGGTGTCCCGGCCGCTGGCCGTGCTGCCAGTCGCCGCGCCGGCCGGCGCGGCGGCACCGTCGAGGGCGTACCCGGTGTCGGTCATCCCGATCGGGTCGAGGATCTCCCGCTGGACCAACTCCGGGAAGCTGGTGCCGGCCTGCCCTGTCTGTCCGGCCTGCCCTGTCTGCTCGGCCAGCGCGATGCCGAGCAGCGCCATGCCGAAGTTGGAGTAGTGCACCTCGCCGTACCCGTCGCCCACCCGGGCGTCGGCCAGCGCCTCGCGGATCCGGTCGGTGTCCAGACCGGCGTACGGGTCGGTGCCACGCAGCGCCCCCAGCGACATGGTGAGTGTGTCGGTGAGGCCGACTGTCGGCAGCCGGGGCAGCCCGGAACGGTGACTGGCCAGCTCCGCCAGGGTGATCTCGCCGACCGCCGGGTCGCCGAAGCGCTGACCGGGCAGGGCTTCGGCGAGCGTCGTGTCGGCGTCGACCCGCCCGTCGGCGATCTGGTCGGCCAGCAGGATCCCGGTCAGCGTCTTGCCGACCGACCCGATCTCGAACGGGGTGTCCGGCTGCACGGGCTCACCGCCGCCACCGGCCAGGCCCGTGCTCCGGTCGCCGAGCCCGGCGACCCGGACCTGCCCGTCGGTGATCCGGGCGACGGCCAGCCCCCGGTAGCCGCCGGGGTCGTCGATCACCGTGCGGACCTCGGCGGCGAGCGCGGCGTGCCCGGTGTCGGCGTCACCGAGGCGGGCCGGCCAGGGCGCGATCAGCGCCGCGATCAGCCCGCCGACGACGGCGACCGCCGTGATGATCAGGACCCGGGTCCGGGTGGCAGTGGTGAGGGTGGTCATCGGTGAGATCCAGACAGGACGATCAGCAGGGGGACGACCCGTTCCGGCGGTACGGCATACTGCCCGCGCGCCGACGAACGCAGCCAGCCGGCGCTGACGAGTTGTCGCAGGTGGTGGTAGAGCTGACCGGTGGTGCCCAGACCGTCGATCTCGGCCAACTCGGCGGTGGTCCGCGCGCCGTGCAGGATGTGCCGCACCAGCAGCAGCCGCACCGGGTGAGCGAGGGCGGTGAGTGTGCCGGCGTACCCGCTCCAGTCGGCGTCGAGCAGGTCGGCGACGGTGTGCCCGTACTGCCAGTCGTAGTGTTCGCCGGTCGGCAGGGTGACGGTGCCGGTGTAGAGCACCGCGCCGGGTGTCTCGCCGACCTGTGCCTTGAGCCCGTCGAGCGCCCAGAACGGGTTTCCGTCAGGGTCTGGTGACGTGTCCGCGCTGCTTGTCGTGGCAGCGGTGGTGGTGGTCGGTGCCACCGTGTCCAGCCGCTCGACCAGGGTCTGCACCAGCTGCTCCAGGGCGGCGACCCGCCCGGTCAACTCTTCGCTCACAGATCCAATATTACGTAGCTACGTAATTATCGCAATCCGAGTGTGCTGGATCACGGATCACGGTCACCGCGCTGGCCACGCACCACGCGATGATCAGCAGCAACAGCAGCCGCTCCAGCACGCCGACCAGCAGACCGCCGCCGACCAGCAGCATGCCCAGCCCGACCGCGGCAGACAGTGGCAGCGCGCCGCAGGCTGCCCACAACGCAAGCCGGCGCAACGACCGGGTCGACGCCACCGACCACCAGGTGGCGCCCATCGCGAAGACGCAGCAGGCGACGGCGACGATGCTCGCCCCGCCGTGCACCAGGTCAGGCACGGTGACCGGATCGTGCGGCGGCAGCGGGCAGCCCTCCCGGCACGGCACCGTCGCCGAAACGGCGGTCGCCACGGCCGCCGCGACCAGCAGCGCGGCGGCGGCGCGGACCGGGCGCAGCGCCCCGGCGAGCAGCAGCAGGCTCGCCGCCAACGCCAGGAACCCCAACTGGTACGCCAGCACGAAGCCGCCGTCGCCGACCCCGGACTCGCTGACGTACCCGCGCAGTCGCGGACCGGGACCGCCGATCACGGCGACCGTCGCGGTCACCGCCCCGCCGACCGCGCCGACCGCCGCGCCAACCGCCCACCACCTGGTACGCCACACCTCGCTACCGTGTCACGTCCGCTGCTCCGGGTCGGCGTCGCCACCAGGTGTATCCGTCGGTGGTGTCGGCCGGGTGAGCCGGACCGGCCGGGCCGGCGCGCCGGCCGGAACTGGTCCCGGCCTCAGCGGGCAGCCACCGCAGTTGTCGCGGGAACCCGCCGATCCCGTCGTTTCCTGGCATCCGTTGACCTCCCTCGTGGAGTGTCTCGCAAGAGATCGTCGCCACTCCACCCCGGACGTATGCGTGTTCATATGGATGCCGCCGCGTTGCGTTCGGCGCATCCGACGATGGCCAAGGCGCAGCTGGAGCGGCTGCTGGCAGAGTCGGAGCGCGACCGGACCTTCGTGCACGTGGTGCCGGACGGGGCCGGCTCGTCATCGAGCCGTCGCGGGTGACCGCGCTCGATGAGTGCCCGTGCAGCACGTCGAAGGTGGCCGGGCGTGGCACACTATCAACGCGCTCGCCCTGAACGCGGCCCAGTCCCGTGACCTGATCCGGCAGATGTCGAGGGAGCTATGAACGCTGAGCCGATGTGGCGCACCTCCCGCCGATCGAACGCCTCCGGTGGCAACTGTGTCGAGGTCGCCGACAACCTGCCCGGCCGGGTGCTGGTCCGCGACTCCAAGGACCGCACCGGCGGCACCCTGGCCTTCGACCCGTCGGCCTGGTCCGCCCTCGTCGCCACCCTCGGCACCGCCTTCACCAGCACCGCCTTCACCAGCACCGCCTTCACCGGCACTGTCGAGCGCTGAGCCACCCACGTCATCGCCCAGTCGCAGTCGAGGTCGCCCCGGTGCGCATCCGAATCGTCCGGGTCGATGAGTTGCCCGTGCTGCGCGACATCGAGCGGGCCGCCGGTCTGGCCTTCCACAGTGTCGGGATGCCCGAGATCGCCGCCGACGAGCCGCTGCCGCTCGACGTGCTCGCCGACTACCAGGCCGTCGGCCGGGCCTGGGTCGCCGTCGATCCCGCCGACCGGCCGGCCGGCTCCGTTCGGTCCGCTGATGTGCCGGTCGGCTACCTGCTCGCCGACATCGTCGACGGCAACCTGCACATCGAGCAGGTGTCGGTGCACCCCGGCTCCGCCGGTCAGGGCATCGGCCGGCGGCTCATCGAGCACCTCGCCGGGGTCGCGTCGGCACGCGGCGTGCCGGCGCTGACCCTGACCACCTTCGCCCAGGTGCCCTGGAACGCGCCGTACTACCTGCGGTGCGGCTTCCGTGCCCTCGCCGACGACGCACTGCCGCCGGGCCTGCGGGCAGTCCGCGCCAGGGAAGCCGACCATGGCCTGGACCGCTGGCCGAGAGTGGCCATGCGCCGCGACCTGTGACCGGCTCGACGGCATCTCGCTGACGCCAGTTCCGACACCTGCTGGTCGACCAGCCAGTCCGCCGCCGTGCACCAGATCATGCCTACACTCGTCGGGTGCCCCGGTTGATCCTGCTGAACGGTCCGCCGGCCGGCGGCAAGTCCACCCTCGCCCGGCGGTACGTCGAGGATCATCCGTTGGCACTCGACCTCGACATCGACCGCGTTCGTGACCTGCTCGGCGGGTGGGCGCAGCAGCCTCGGCCGGCGGGGCTGCTGGCCCGGTCGATCGCCCTGGCGGCGGCGCGTACGCACCTGGCCGGCGGTCACGACGTCGTGATTCCGCAGCTCGTCGCCCAGCCGGTCTTCCTCGAGCAGGTCGAGCAGGTGGCGCGCGATACCGCTGCGACGTTCCATGAGGTGCTGCTGCTCGACTCGAAGGAGAATGCCATCCGCCGGTTCGTCGGGCGGACGGCGCGCGGTGAGACTCCCGAGCATCGGCAGGCCGCCGAGATGCTGGAACGGCAGGGCGGGTTGGCCGAGTTGGCGGCTCTCTACGATCGGCTGCTGTCCGTGGTGGCGGACCGTCCCGCCACACAGGTGGTGCAGACCCGTGACGGCGAGCCGGACCAGGCGTACCGGGATTTCCTTGCCTGTCTGTTTCGCTAGCGAACGTCAAGATGACGTCGGGCGGCGATCTTGCACTTATCGACGGACAAAGTAGACAAATGCTCTCGATGAGTGCAAGATCGCCGAGGAAGAAGGGGGTCAGGCGCCGGGGAGACGTTGGACGCGGCCGGGGGAGGCGATCCGCAGGTCCGCCTCGATCTTGGCGGCGGCGGCGAGCAGGTGCGGCAGCAGCTCCCGGCGGATCGACTCGACCGAGTTGCGGCTGGCGTGCACCGAGATGTTCACCGCGGCGACCACCTTGCCGAGCCGGTCCCGGATCGGCGCCGCCACCGACCGCAGACCCTCCTCCAGCTCCTGGTCCACGATCGCGTACCCCTGGGCACGCACCCGGTTCAGCTCGACCCGCAGCCCCGGCAGGGTGTGAATGGTCCTGACGGTCAGCCGCTGCGGCGAACTGCGCTCCAGCCGGGCCTGCATCTCATCCTCCGGCAGGTGCGCCAACAGCACCCGGCCGACCGAGGTGGCGTACGCCGGGAACCGGGTCCCCACGTTGATCGACACCGCCATGATGCGGGACGTCGGCACCCGGGAGACGTAGACGATGTGTTCGCCGTCCAGCACGCAGACCGACGACGACTCGTGTACCTGGGCGACCAGCCGCTCCAGGTGTGGCTCGGCCACTTCGGGCAGCGAGATGGCCGACAGGTACGCGTACCCGAGCTCCAGCACCCGGGGGGTGAGCGAGAACATCCGCCCGTCGGTACGCATGTAGCCGAGGTCGACCAGGGTGAGCATGAACCGGCGGGCGGCGGCCCGGGTCAGGTCGCAGATCCGGGCCACCTCACTGAGCGTCAGCTCGGGATTGCGGGCATCGAAAGCGCGGATCACCGCCAGGCCGCGCTCCAGTGACTGTACGAAATGAGCTTCCCGTCCGTGCTCGCTCATGTTTCTCCCGTGGTGTTTCGCAGAACCCTAATCGGGTTCCACCGCACCGTGATCAGCCGAGGATGCCGTTGGACTGTCGGGCATCTGACTACCCGGATCCGAGGACTCGGCAAGCACCCGCTGCGCCACCGCGTACGCGCTGTTCGCCGCCGGAACTCCGGCGTAGACGGCGGTGTGTAGCAGCACCTCGTTGATTTCCTGCGCGGTCAGGCCGTTGCGTAGCGCGGCCCGTACGTGCATCGCCAGCTCATCGGTGCAGTGCAGCGCGGTCAGTACGGCGAGCGTGATGCAGCTGCGGGTCCGTCGGTCCAGCCCGTCGCGGGTCCACACGCTGCCCCAGGCGTACCGGGTGATGAAGTCCTGGAAGTCGGCGGTGAACTCGCTGGTGTTGGCGACCGCCCGATCCACGTGGGCGTCGCCGAGCACCGCGCGGCGTACCGTCATTCCTGCCGCGTGCGTCGGGTCGGCCGCCGACGCCGGGACGTCACTGGTCGGATCGGTGGGCATCGGTCGTCCTCTCTGCGGTCGGACCGGTCAGCTGGGACAGGATCAGCCGGGTGACCGTATCTGCTTGCTCTACATTGATCAGATGAGCGGCGTCGTTTACCACCCGCAGCGTGGCGCCGGGGATGCCGACCGCGATCGCGGCGCCGTGCGCCGGTGGGGTCGCCGGATCGTCGGCCCCGGCGATCACCAGGGTCGGTGCGGCGATCGACCGCAGTACGCCGGTCAGGTCGAGCCGCCCGATAGCGGCGCAGCATCCGGCGTACCCCTCGGGCGGAGTGGCGGCGATCATCTCGCGGGCGGCGGCGACGATCGCCGGCTGCCGGGCAGCGAACCCCGGGGTGAACCAGCGGGCGGCGACCGCGTCGGCGACCGCGCCGGTGCCTTCGGCACGGACCAGAGCGGCCCGCTCCGCCCACGCCTGTGGCGGCCCGAGCAGTGCTGAGGTGCAGCACAGCACCAGCCGGTCGACCCGCGCGGCGGCGTGTCCGGCGAGCCACATGCCGAGCATGCCGCCCAGCGACAGGCCGACCACGTGCACCCGGGCCAGGTCGAGCCGGTCGAGCAGGGCGAGTACGTCGGCGCCGAGGTCGTCGATGGTGTACGGGCCGACGGGCACCGGCGAGCGCCCGTGCCCGCGGGTGTCGAAGCGCAGCACCCGTAGGCCGGCGTCGGTCAATGCCGGCACCTGCGGATCCCACATCTTTCGGGTGCTGCCCAGCGAGTTGGCCAGCAGCACCACCGGGGCACCCGATGGTCCGGTGAGTTCGTAGTCGACCTCCACGGGGCGGCTGTCGCCGATCAAGTCCGTTCCTCCTTTGACAGCGTCGACAACCGGTTGCCATGTGCGGCGAGTGCCCGGTCGATCAACTCGCGGTGCGCCCCGAGGTAGCCGGCCGGGTCGAGCAGTTGACCGAGCTGGTCCCGGGTGAGTAGCGCGCTGACCTGCGGGTCAGCGGCCAACCGGTCGACCAGACCGGGACTGGCTGGACCGGGACTGGCCGGACCGGGATCGACCAGGGCGGCTTTGACGATCGCGTTGGCCTGCTGGCGGCCGAGCCGTTCGGCGAGCGCGCCGCTGACCCGTTCGGCGAGCAGCGCACCGCCGGTGAGATCCAGGTTGGCCCGCATCCGTGCCGTGTCCACCCGCAGGCCGTCCAGACAGGTTCGCAGCCAGTACGTCGCCGACCCGACCGATTCCAGCAGCGCCCGCAGCGCCCGCCACTCGGCGTGCCAGGCGCCGGCGGCCCGTTGGTGTTCCTGGGTCATGCTGGCCAGCAGGGTGGCGACCAGACCGGGTGCCTGGGCGGCGCAGGCGATCGCGGTGACGGCGGCGACCGGGTTGCGTTTGTGCGGCAGGGTCGACGAGCCGCCGGGTCGTTCCTCGGCTACCTCGCCGACCTCGGTCTGCGCGTGGAGGGTGACGTCGCGGGCGATCTTGCTGAGGCTGCCGGCGGTGGTACCGAGCGTTCCGGCAAGGTCGGCCAGCCGGCTGCGATCGGTGTGCCAGGGCAGCGGCGGCGCTGCCAGCCCGAGCTCGGCGGCGAACAGCTCGACCAGGGCCGGCCCGTCGGTGCCGAACGACGCCAGGGTGCCGGCGGCCCCGCCGAGCTGCACCGCCGGTACCTGCGCGCGCGCGGTGGTGATCCGGTCGGCGGTGCCGTCCAGCGCGGTCAACCAGCCGGCGGCGACCAGCCCGAAGGTGGTCGGCAGCGCCTGCTGCAGCAGGGTTCGGGCCGGTAGCAGGGTGTCGCGGTGGGCGTCGGCGAGCCGCGCGGCGGAATCGGCGGCCCGGTCCAGGTCGCGCAGCAGCGGCCGCAGCGCCCGTTGGACGATCAGCATCGCCGCGGTGTCGAGGATGTCCTGACTGGTCGCCCCGGCGTGGACGTACCGGCCGACGTCCGGTCCGACGGCGGCGCGCAGCGCGGCGACCAGCGGCACGACCGGGTTGCCGGCACCGGTGGCGTCGGCGCCGATCGCCGCCAGGTCGAACGGGTGCCGCCGGCAGACGACGGTGACCGCCTCGGCGGCTGCCGCCGGCACTGTGCCGAGGCGGGCCTGGGCGCGGGCCAGCGCGGCCTGCACGTCGAGCATGGCGCGCAGCCAGGCCCGGTCGTCGACGGCGGCGCGGACCCCGCCGGCGGCGAGCAGGGCGTCGAACAGCCCGGCACCACCGGAGTCGGAATCCTCGGTGTCGTCCGGGTCAGACGGCGAAGAAAACGGTTTCATGCTCGCCCTGTAGCCGGATGTCGAAGCGGTAACCGCCCGGTTCGGCGATCGCGATCAGCGTGCCCCGCCGGGCGTCCGGCACCCCGGCGAGCACCGGGTCGACGGCGTTGGCCTCGACCTCGTCGGGGAAGTAGATCCGGGTGACCACCCGGTGCAGCAGCCCACGGGCGAAGACCGACACGTCGACGTGGGGGGCCTGCGTCCGACCACCTGGTCCGGGTACCGGCCCGGGTTTGTGGGTGTAGACGCCGTACCCGCCCGACTCGTCGGTGGGGCAGCGGCCGAAGCCCCGGAAGCCGGCGGACGGGCCGCGTGGGTCGTCCGGGTGGTCGAACCGGCCCTGCGGGTCGGCCTGCCAGGTCTCGATCAGCCCGTCGGGCACCGGGTCGCCGGCACCGTCGAGGACCCGGCCGCGCAGCCAGACGCCGCCGGGGGTGCCCTCGTCGATCACGAACGGTCCGTCCGGCCAGGGCAGACCGATTCCCAGGTACGGCCCGACGGTCTGCGCGGGGGTCAGTCCCGGCTGCGCTTCCCAGTTCCGCGCGGTCACGCTGCTGGTCATGACTCCTCCATCGGGGTCGCGTCGCGTCCGCGCAGCACGATGTCGAACCGGAAGCCCAGCGCCCACTCCTCGACCGTGTTCTCCAGGTCGAAGCTGGAGATCAGTCGTTGCCGGGCGGCCGGGTCGGGGATCGAGTTGAGCACCGGGTCGTACGCGAACAGCGGATCGTCGGGGAAGTACATCTGGGTGACCAGTCGCTGGGTGAACGCCCGGCCGAACAGTGAGAAGTGGATGTGCGCGGGGCGCCAGGCGTTGAAGTGGTTGCGCCACGGGTACGCGCCGGGCTTGATCGTGACGAACCGGTAGCGGCCCAGCGAGTCGGTCATCGCCCGGCCCACGCCGGTGAAGTGCGGATCCAACGGTACGTCGTGCTGATCCAGCTTGTGCAGGTAACGCCCGCCGGCGTTGGCCTGCCAGACCTCGACCAGGGTGTTCGGCACCGGTCGCCCGTCGCTGTCGCGGACCTGGCCGTGCACGACGATCCGCTGGCCCTGCGCTTCACCGTCGCGGCCGTGAGTGAGGTCCGCGTCGGCGTCGGTGACGCGGTCCTCGCCGAGCACCGGACCGGTGATCTCGGTCAGCGTCTGTGGCAGCAGCACCAGCGGCTGCGCCGGGGCCCGCAGCACGGTGGACTTGTATCCGGGGGAGAGCAGCGGTGGGTGCACCGCCGCGTCGTCACGCCGGTAGCTGGGCAGGAGCAACCCGTCGGGGCGGCCCGCCGGTACGGGGCTGGGCTCGGACATGGCGATGCCTCCTTGGGCGAGGTCGACCGGCCGGTCAGGGGTTGAGCAGTTTCCGCAGTGTGGCCAGCTCGTGCGGGGTGGGCGCGGCGGTGGTGGTCGGGTCGGCGGTGACCTTCAGCGGCCAACCGGTGGCGGCGGTGACCTGGTCGAGGGTCACCCCGGGGTGCAGCTGGGTGAGGGTCAGCTCGCAGGAGTCCGGGTCGGGGCGCAGGATGCCGAGGTCGGTGATGACCAGGGTGGGGCCCCGGCCGCGCAGGCCGAGCCGCTGCCGGTCGCCGGGGCCGGTGCCAAAGCCGACCGAGGTGACGAAGTCGACCCGGTCGACGAACGTACGCCGGCTCTGCGGCACGACGACGATCACCTCGCCGCAGGACGCGGCGATCTCGGGCGCCCCGCCGGCGCCGGGCAGCCGTACCTTGGGTTCGGCGTAGTCGGCGCCGATCACCGTGGTGTTGATGTTGGCGTACCGGTCGATCTGCGCGGCACCGAGGAAGCCGACGTCGATCCGGCCCGGCTGCAGCCAGTAGTTGAAGATCTCCGGCACCGAGACGACCGCGTCAGCGGTCTCGGCGAGCACCCCGTCGCCGATGGACAGCGGCAGCCGGCCAGGTTTGGCGCCGATCGTGCCTGACTCGTAGATCAGCACCAGGTCGGGGGAGTGGGTGCGCCGGGCCAGGTTGGCGGCGGTGCTGGGCCGGCCGATGCCGACGAAGCAGCGGGCTCCGTCGCGCAGGGCCCGGGCGGCGGCGACGGTCATCATCTCGTCGAGGGTGAAATCCCCGGCGGCTGGCTGGTCGCTCACGGAGCACCACCGTACGCCGAATCGGTCGTCGTCGTGGCCAGGACGTGCTCGTCGAGCCAGCGGGTGAACGTCTCCCGGTCCCGGCTGATCTCGTCCCACTGCTGGTAGTAGTCGTTGTCGCGGTCGCTGTAGTCCATCGCGTAGGACGGGTGGGCGCCGCCGGGGACCCTGGCGACGCGGGTGAGCGCCCAGCCGGGCAGCACCATCGCGCCGGGGCGTGGCTCCAGCTCGTCGACGATCTCCTCGACGGTGACCAGTGAACGCTTGGCGGCCAGGACGACCTCCTTGTGTACTCCGGTGATACCCCACGCCTGCACGTTGCCGTGCCGGTCGGCGCGCTGGGCGTGCACGATCCCGACGTCGGGGTTCAGCGCCGGTACGGCGGTGAGTTCCTCGCCGGTGAACGGGCAGGTGATCGGTGCGATCGTGGGGGTGTGTGCGACCAGGTCGGTGCCGACGTAGCCACGTAGCACGGCGAACGGTAGCCCGGAGGCGCCGGCGACGTACCTGTTGGCCATGCCTGCGTGGCTGTGTTCCTCGATCTCCAGCGGCCGTGGCCAGCCTCGCTGTACGGCGTCGCGGAAGCGGTGCAGCGAGCCGACACCGGGGTTGCCCGCCCAGCTGAAGATCAGTTTGCGGGCGCAGCCGGCACCGATCAGCTGGTCGTAGACGATGTCCGGGGTCATCCGGATCAGCGTCAGGTCCCGCCGGCCCTGCCGGATGATCTCCTGCCCGGCGGCGGTCGGGATCAGATGGGTGAAGCCTTCGAGGGCGACGCTGTCGCCGTCGTGGACCAGCTCGGCGACCGCCTCAGCCAGTGAGGAAATTACTCCCATGCCACATCCCCCGTGCGCTTAGAGAACAGCTGTTCGCTAAGCGAACGGTACGGGCGGTCTCGCGGGCATGTCAACGCGACTGCCCCAGTCCAACGGCAGTCCGACGTAGTTCTCGGCCAGGGTGGTGGCCGCCGCGGTGGACGTCGCGACGTACTCCAGATGGGCGACCTGCAGCCGGTGGGAGAACTCGTCGGCGTCGACCGGTTGGTGCAGCAGGTTGGTCATCCAGGCGGAGAAGTGCTGGACCCGCCAGACCCGGCGCAGGCACCGCGCGGAGTATTCGCCCAGGCCGGTGTCGCGCCCCTGGCGGAACCAGGTGGACAGCGCGTCGGCAAGAAAACGCACGTCGGCCATGGCCAGGTTCAACCCTTTGGCCCCGGTCGGTGGGACGATGTGAGCCGCATCACCGGCGAGGAACAGCTGGCCGTGGCGCATCGGTTCGGTAACGAAACTCCGCATCGGAGTCACCCCCTGCTCCAGGATCGGACCCTCCTTCAAGGTGAACCCGTCGTTCGTGGCCAGCCGGGTGTGCAGCTCGTCCCAGATCCGCGCGGCCGGCCAGTCGTCCAGCAACGTCTCGTTGGGAACCTGCAGGTAGAGCCGGGTCACCTCGGGGCTGCGCATGCTGTGCAGGGCGAATCCACGTTCATGGTGTGTGTAGATCAACTCGTGGGCCGACGGCGCGGCCTGGGCGAGGATGCCGAGCCAGCTGAACGGGTAGGTGTGCTCGACGGTGCGGCGGGCCGAGCTTGGGATGCTGGGGCGGGACACCCCGTGAAAGCCGTCGCAGCCGGCAACCATCACGCAGCTCAGTTCGCGTATCGTGCCCTCGTGCTTGAACCGGACCACCGGGGTATCGCCGTCGATACCGTCGAGGCTGACGTCCGTGACCTCGAAAAGGATCTCGCCACCGGCGGCCAGCCGGGCGGCGATCAGATCCTTGACGACCTCCTGCTGGCCGTAGACGGTGATCCCCCGCCCGCTGGTCAGCGCGGAGAGGTCGATCCGTCGCGAAACGCCGTCGAAGCGCAGGTCGAGACCGGTGTGAACCAGCCCTTCGCGGCGCAGTCGCTCGCCGACCCCGGTGTCGGTCAGCAGCTGCGCGGTGTCGTGTTCGAGGACCCCGGCGCGGACCCGGCTCTCCGCGTACGACCGGCTGCGGGTCTCCAGTACGACGGAGTCGATACCTTCCAGGTGCAGCAGGTGGGAGAGCATCAGCCCCGCTGGTCCCGCCCCGATGATGCCAACCTGGGTTCGCATGGCACTTCCTCCCTTCGCCGGCTTGGCAGGGTAATTCCGATATGCGACATTGACGTGGCCGGCCGGCACGCCGTACGTTCATCATAAGAACCACCGTTCGGCTAGCGAACATCCCCGATAGGATCAACCATCCCCTCAACTGGAGGTCCCATGCGACGGCCCCTCGTCGCCCTCACCCTGGCTACCGCGCTGCTGATCACCGCCGCCTGTGGTTCCGACTCGTCCAACGACGAGGCCGGCGGCACCGATGAGGTCACCGACGTCACCGTCGGTGTCATCCCGATCGTCGACGTCGCGCCGATCTACCTCGGCAAGGACAAGGGCTTCTTCACCAAGCGCGGCATCAACCTGACGATGGAGAGCGGCCAGGGCGGCGCGGCCATCGTTCCCGGTGTGGTCAGCGATCAGTTCCAGTTCGGCTTCAGCAACGTCACCTCGCTGCTCACCGCCCAGGTCGCCGACGTACCCATCAAGGCGGTCGCCAATGGGGTCGCCTCGACCGGCAGCACCGACGGCGACTTCGGCGGCGTCGCGGTCAAGGGCGACAGCTCGATCCAGGGCCCGGCGGACCTCGCCGGCAAGAAGGTCGCGGTCAACACGCTGATGAACATCGGCGACACCAGCATCCGGGAGTCGGTCCGCAAGGCCGGCGGCGACCCGGACGGCATCGAGTTCGTCGAGATGGCCTTTCCGGCGATGCCGGCCGCCCTCGAGGGCGGCAAGGTGGACGCGGCCTGGATGGTCGAGCCCTCGCTCACCGTGGCCAAGGACGCCGGAGCCCGGGTCGTCGCGTGGAACTTCGTCGACACCGCCCCGAACCTGACCGTCGCGGTCTACTTCACCAGCACCAAGCTCATCCAGGAGGACCCCGACCTGGTGCAGCGGTTCCAGGAGGCGATGGCGGAGTCGCTGTCCTACGCCAACGCCCACCCGGACGAGGTGCGGGAGGTTCTGCGTAGCTACACCGACATCGACCAGGCGATCCTGGACGCGATGACGCTGCCGGTGTGGCCGGCCGAGATCAACCGCGCCTCGATCGAGCGCGTCGCCGAACTCGGCCTCGCCGACGGCGTCTTCGATACCGCGCCCGATCTGGACGCCCTGCTGCCGTGACAACGGTCGACAACACCCCGTTCGGGGCCGGCATCGCCGGCCCCGAACGGGGCACGTCCGGATCCGGGCCGCCGCCCGCGCCGCCGAGGCGCCGCCGCCCGCCGCCGACCGCCCTGCTCGGCCTGGCCGGGCTGGCCGGGCTGCTCGCCCTGGTCCAGGTCCTCCCAGCCACCCCGCTCGTGTCGCCCCGGTACCTTCCGCCGGCCACCGAGATCCTCGCCGCACTGTACGGACTGCTCGGCGAGAGCCGGTTCTGGGTCGCGCTCGGCGACACCCTCACCTCCTGGGCGATCGGGCTGGCCATCGCGGTCGGCGCCGGAATCGCGCTCGGGGTGCTGATCGGGTCGGTGCCGGTGCTGCGTGCCTTCACCGCCTCGACCGTCGAGTTCCTGCGCCCGATCCCGTCAGTCGCCCTGATCCCGCTCGCGGTGCTGCTCTTCGGCACCGGCATCGGGTCCACCCTGCTGCTGGTCGTCTACGCGTCGTTCTGGCAGGTGCTGGTCCAGGTCCTGTACGGCGTACAGGATGTCGACCCGGTCGCCGACGAGACCGCCCGCAGCTACGGACTCGGCCGCTGGGCCCGGATCCGGTACGTCATCTGGCCGACTTCCCTGCCCTACGTGATGACCGGCGTACGGCTCGCCGCCTCGGTGGCCCTGGTGCTGGCGATCACCGCGGAGCTCGTCATCGGTGCCCCCGGGCTCGGCAACCGCATCGCCGTGGCACAGACCTCCGGCGCGGTACCCCTGATGTACGCCCTCGTGGTCGTCACCGGCCTACTCGGCGTCGCGATCAACCTGATCGCCCGCATGGTCGAGCGACGGGCATTGTCCTGGCACCAGTCGATGCGCGGTGAGGTGATCGTGTGACCGGGTTGCTCAAGCGGGCCGGGTTCGTCGTCGCGTTGCCGGTGGTACTGCTCGCCGTCTGGTGGTTCGCCTCCGCCGGCAGCACCAGCTTCTACTCGCCGCCGTTGAGCCGGATCCTGACCACCTTCACCGAGACGTGGACGCTGGACCGGCTGCGCGCCGACGTACTGCCCAGCCTGCTGCGACTGGCCGGCGGCTACACCGTGGCCGTTGTCGTCGGCATCGGGCTCGGTGTGCTGGTCGGTAGCGTCCGGACCGTCCGGGCGGTGCTGGAACCGGTGTTGGAGTTCTTCCGGGCCATCCCGCCGCCGGTGCTGGTGCCGGTCATCATGCTCTTCGCCGGCATCGACAACACGATGAAGGTCGTGGTGATCGCGACCGGCTGCGTCTGGCCGATCCTGCTCAACACGGTCGAGGGAGTCAGGGCCACCGACGAGGTGCTGTCGGACACCGCCCGCTGCTACGGCATCACCGGTTCAGCCAGGCTGCGGTACCTCGTGCTGCGCTCGGCGAGCCCGCAGATCGCCGCCGGTATGCGCCAGGCCCTGTCGATCGGCATCATCCTGATGGTGATCAGCGAGATGTTCGCGGCCAGCAACGGTCTCGGTTTCACCATCGTGCAGTTCCAGCGCACCTTCGCCATCCCGCAGATGTGGAGCGGCATCCTGCTGCTCGGCCTGCTCGGTTTCGCCCTGTCGGTCATCTTCCGCTTCGTCGAGTTGCGGGCGTTGGCCTGGTACCACGGCCTGCGGCAGGCCCAGCGCGGCTCATGACCCGCGCCTGCGGTGCGGCCCCGGTCGGCCGGCCGCGCCGGCAACGATGGATCGGAAACGACAGAGAGGTCCAGCCATGCTCGATGTCCGCGGCCTGCGTAAGGTCTACGGAGGACGCGAACGCCAGGTCGAGGCGGTGCGCGACCTCACTTTCACCCTCGACGCCGGGGACCTGGTCTGCCTGGTCGGGCCCTCCGGCTGCGGCAAAACCACCCTGCTCAAGTGCATGGCCGGGCTGCTGGCGCCGACCTCCGGCGAGGTTCGGTTGCGCGGGCAGGCGGTGACCGGGCCGCCGCCCGGCATGGCGGTCGTCTTCCAGGAGTACGGGCGCAGCCTGTTCCCGTGGATGAGCGTGCGCGACAACGTGGAACTGCCGCTGCGGCAGAAGTCGATGTCCCGGGCCAAGCGCCGGGAGCTCGTCGACGAGGCGCTCGACGCCGTCGGACTCGGCGACACCCACAGCGCCTACCCGTGGCAGCTCTCCGGCGGCATGCAGCAGCGGGTGGCGATCGCCCGTGCGGTCGCGTACCAGCCGGATGTGCTGTTGATGGACGAGCCGTTCGCCGCGGTCGATGCCCAGACCCGCGCGGACCTGGAGGATCTCATCCGCCAGTTGTGGCAACGGCTCGGCGTCACCATCCTGTTCGTCACCCACGACATCGACGAGGCGGTCTACCTCGGGCAGCGGGTGCTCGTGCTGTCCTCGTCGCCGACCGTGGTCCAGGAGACCCTGTCGATCGACCTGCCGCACGAGCGCGACCAGTTGCACACCCGGGCCGACCCGCGGTTCACCGCGCTGCGCGGCCACGTGTACGAACAGATCCAGGCGGCCAAGCGGGGGCAGCGCCCGGCCACCGCCGCCGGCCGGCACTGACCTACGGAAGGACAGCCGCGATGTCCGACGCCTATCTCGTCGCCGGGGTACGCACCCCGATCGGCCGGTTCGCCGGGGCACTGGCCCCGGTCCGCCCGGACGACCTGGCCGCCCACGTGATCCGCGAACTCGTCGCCCGGCACCCGTCGGTCGACTGGGCGGCGGTCGACGACGTGGTGCTCGGCTGCGCCAACCAGGCGGGGGAGGACAACCGCAACGTGGCCCGGATGGCGGCGTTGCTGGCCGGCCTGCCGGTGGAGACCAGCGGCACGACCGTCAACCGGTTGTGCGGATCCGGGCTGGACGCGGTGGCAATGGCCGCTCGAGCCATCGCCGCCGGTGAGGCCGACCTGGTCGTCGCCGGTGGCGTGGAGAGCATGAGCCGGGCGCCTTTCGTCCTGCCCAAGGCGGAGGCGGCATACTCCCGGGCGGCGGAGATCCACGACACCACGATCGGTTGGCGGCTGGTGAATCCGCTGATGCGCGCCGGCTGGGGCACCGACTCGATGCCGGAGACGGCGGAGAACGTGGCCGCCGAATACGGCATCGACCGGCCGACGCAGGACGCGTTCGCGCTGCGTTCCCAGCAGCGGGCGGCGCAGGCACAGACCAGCGGCCGGCTGGCCGGCGAGATCGTCGCGATCGAGGTGCCGCAGGGCCGCAAGGGTACGGTGACCGTCGGCGTCGACGAGCATCCCCGGCAGACGACACTGGAGAAGCTGGCGGCGTTGCCGACGCCGTTCCGCGCCGACGGTACGGTCACCGCCGGCAACTCCTCCGGGGTCAACGACGGAGCGGTGGCGCTGCTGGTGGCCAGCGGTGCGGCGGTGCGGCGGTACGGGCTGACCCCGCTGGCCAGGGTGGCCGGTGCGGCGACGGCGGGCGTCGCGCCCCGGGTGATGGGCATCGGGCCGGTGCCGGCCACTCGTCGTCTGCTCAACCGGCTCGGCGTCAAACTGGCCGATGTGGACGTCGTCGAACTCAACGAGGCGTTCGCCGCTCAGGCGGTCGCGGTGCTGCGCGAGCTGGGCCTGCCCGAGGACGCCGAGCACGTCAACCCCAACGGTGGGGCGATCGCCCTGGGCCATCCGCTCGGTGCCAGCGGAGCCAGGCTCGCGCTGACCGCCGCCCTGGAGCTTCGCGAGCGGGGAGCCGACCGGGCACTGTGCACCATGTGCATCGGGGTGGGGCAGGGAATCTCGCTGATGCTGGAGTCCGCACGTTGAACGGCACTGGGAGCGGGTAGCTTTCTGACCGGTCCACGACAGGCTTCGGGCAAAGTCGTGAACCTGCCAGCGGTGCACATTCCACCCCGGCGGCGATAGCATGAGCCCGGCGTGACGCGTCGGGTGCCGGACGTCACCCGGAGCAGGCCCACCCCTCGGGCGGGTCACGCCGATGCGTACACCGCGAGGAAGCTGAGGTCAGGATGACGGAACAGGCAGGTGGCGCCCCGCCGGCCGGGGTCGACCTGGATCGTCCAAGCGCCGCGCGGGTCTACGACTTCTTCCTCGGTGGTGCGCACAACTTCGAGGTCGACCGCCAGCTCGCCGAGCAGATCGCCGCGATGACCCCGCACCTGGCGGAGACCATGCGGGCCGGTCGGGCATTCCTGCGCCGGGCGGTGCGTACGTTGCTCGCCGAGGGAATCGACCAGTTCCTGGACATCGGATCGGGGATCCCCACCGTCGGCAACGTGCACGAGGTCGCGCACGCCGTAGCACCGGCGGCGACCGTGCTGTACGTGGACATCGACCCGGTGGCGGTGGCGCACAGCCGCAGCATCCTGGCCGACGTGCCGCAGGCCGCCGTCATTCAGGCCGACCTGCGGGATCCCGACGCGATCTGCGAGCAGGCAGCGGCCAGCGGTCTGATCGACTTCACCCGGCCGGTGGCGATCCTGCTCGCCGGCGTGACGCACTTCATCCCGGACGCCGACGACCCGCAGGACGTCCTGCGGCGGCTGCGGTCCAGGGCGGTGCCCGGCAGCCATCTGGTGATCTCGCACGCCACCTTCGAGGATCAGCCGCCGGAGGTGCTTGCCGCCCAACGGTTGTCCGCCCGCACCGACACCGAGATCACCTTGCGGTCCAAGGCGGAGATCCGTGCCATGTTCGGTGACTTCACCATCCTGGAGCCGGGCATCGTCCACCTGCCGTTGTGGCGGCCCGACGCGCCGGCCGACGTCGACGAGCGCCCGGAGCGGTTCGGTGCCTTCGGTGGCGTCGCCCGCCGGGACGCCGCTGCGGGCTGATCGTGTCGGCGTCCGGTGCGGGCGTCGTGGGCGCCAACGTCGGCGGTGCGCGGCACTTCGCCCAGCGGTGGGCGAGAGCGGCCGCCGGCCTGGGCTATCTGCCGCTGAGTTCCGCCGAGACCGAAGAGGTCCTGTACGGACATACGCTGCGGTTGGCGGCCGCCGTGCAGGCAGAGTCGTTCAGCGGCAGGTCCGGCCGGGAGGTGGGGCGGGCAATGGTGACCGGTCACCTGACCGAACCAGCCGTGCTCGACTGGACGGTGTGTGCGCTCGGCCGGGACTTTCTGGCGCTGGTGCTGCCCCACCTGGCTGCCGTGCCGTCGGCCCGGGAGCGGATCAGTCAGCTGCAGGGCGCGCTCGCCGAAGGGTACGCCCGGGAACTGCGTGACCGGATCTTCGTACAGCAGTCGAGCATCCGGCAGGCGGCCTGGTCAGCCCGTGACGAGGCGGAGCAGGCGCTACGGGACAGCGAGGCACGGTTTCGGGCGATGTTCACCGGTGCCGCGATCGGGATCGGCATCGCCGATGTCGACGGCCGGATCACCGACGTCAACCAGGCCTTCGTCAGCCTGCTCGGCTACCCCGTCGCCGAGCTGCGCGCGCTCAACGTCGCGGACCTGTTCCACCCGGACGACGCGCCCGGTCTGTACCAGTTCTATCTTGACCTCGTCGATGGCAAGCGGGACAGCGCGCGGGTCGAGAAGCGTTTCTACCGCAAGGACGGGGTGCCGATCTGGACCGACCTGGCGGTCTCGCTGGTCCGCCACGACGACGGTCGTCCCCGGTTCACCGTGGCCATGGTGGAGGACATCACCGACCGCTACGAGATGCAGGAACGGCTGCGGTATCAGGCGGAACACGATCCGCTGACCGGGCTGCCCAACCGGGTGCTCTTCTTCGACCGGCTCGCCTCGGCGCTGGCCGGCAGCCGGCAGGTCGGTGTCTGCTTTCTCGACCTTGACGGATTCAAGTCGATCAACGACGGTCTCGGGCACGGTGTCGGCGACCAGTTGCTGGCGGAGGTGGCACGGCGGCTCGCCGACAGCGTCGCGCCGGCCGGACACCTGGTTGCCCGGATGGGCGGCGATGAGTTCGTCATTCTGGTGGCGGCGTGTTCCGGGACCGACCAGGTGGTGAGGGTGGCCGAGTCCGCGCTGGCCGCGCTGGCCGCGCCGATCCACGTCGAGGGCCATCAGCTGACTGTGTCGGCGAGCATCGGAATCGTGGAGTCGCCGGCTGCCGGCGACAACCCGATCGATGTGATGAAGGCGGCCGACACCACCCTGTACTGGGCCAAGGCCGAGGGCCGCGGTCGGTGGGCGATCTTCGATCCGGTACGCGGTGAACAGGACGTCACCCGGTCCGCGTTGGCCGCCGCCCTGCCCGCGGCGCTGGACCGGGGTGAATTCGTGCTGGAGTACCAGCCCATCACCCGGTTGACGGATCAGCGGGTGACGGCCGTGGAGGCGCTGGTGCGCTGGCAGCACCCACAGCTCGGCCGGCTGGGACCGGACCGGTTCGTCGGGTTGGCCGAGGAGACCGGGCTGATCGTCCGGCTCGGTCGGTGGGTGCTCGAACAGTCGTGTCGGCAGGCGAGCCGCTGGCGGGCCGAACACCCCGACGACCCGATCGTGGTGAGCGTCAACATCTCGGCCCGCCAGGTCAGCGACCCGCACCTGGTCGGCGAGGTGGCGGGGGTGTTGACCCGGTCCGGGCTGCCACCGGAGCTGCTTCAGTTGGAACTGACCGAAAGTGCGGTGATGGCCACCGGCGGCGAGCCGATGCGGGCGTTGCGACGGCTGGCCGGCCTCGGTGTCCGGCTCGCCATCGACGACTTTGGCACCGGGTATTCGAACCTGGCCTACCTGCGCCGGATGCCGATTCAGGTGCTCAAGCTCGCCGGCCCGTTCGTCGAAGGGATGCGGGTGGCGGGCCCGGACGGCGATCGCGACGAGCGGATCGTCGACGCGTTGGTGCGGCTGGCCCATGCGCTCGGGCTGACCGTCACCGCCGAGGCGGTCGAGACCGAAGAGCAGGCGGACCGGTTGGCCGCGCTCGGCTGCGACCAGGCACAGGGCTGGCATTTCGGCCGGCCAGCACCGGCCGAGTCGATCACCGCGGTGCTCTCGGCGAGCCGGGGCCGGGCCGTAGCCGGGCCGTGAGGTCGGTGGCCGCAGCACCGTCGCGGTCGAGCATCTCGGCCGCCTGACGGCCGAATCGGACAAGATCCGGCACGGGTACGCCGTACGGGCACTGCCCGGCGTACGGGGCGATCCGGTCGGCGGCCCTGGTGAACAGCCGGGCCGCGCCGGCGAGGTTGCCGCGCCGGGCGTGGGTCAGCCCGACCGCGAGTTGGGCCAGTCCGCGCCAGAACTCCCGCTCCTGGTCGGGCGCCGCCTTCCAGGCCGCCTCGAGCACCTCGTGGGCGTGGAACGGCCGGCCTGCGTCCAGTAGCCGCTGGGCCTCATCGAGAGCCTCGTCGGCGGTGAGGACCAGGTCGTCGGGTGTGGTCGGCACCCCGGTCGCGCCGGGGGGCAGCGGTCGGCCGAGTGCGTCGCGGGGTCGGGCGTTGCGGGGCCGCCCGGTCGGGTCGCGGTCACGGTTGGTCCGGGAGAGTCTGCTCACCGGTCGACCCTACGGTCAGCCATAGTCGATCCACGGCAGCTCGGTGAACCGCAACATGCCGCGTTTCGTGACGTCCAGCGGTAGCTCGGGCCCCCATCGCGGGTCGAGGGCGATGTCGAGCGCCTCCTGAGTGGTCAGTACCGGCTCGGCGCGGCCATCCCCGGCCAGGCAACGAGCGAAGTTCAGTCTGATCCGGGTCTCGTCGGCGCGGTGCAGGACCATCGAACGGCCGCTGACGCAATTGTCGGCGATGTCGGAAAGCGCCACCATGCCGCCGTCAGGTAGCACGTAGCAGAGTTCCCCGGCCCCGCAGCGGGGCTCCGGGGGCGGCTTCTCTTGTGACAACCAGAGCCGGATCATGCCAGGTCCGTCGCCCCGGTCCAGAGAGATCTGTACGGCGACCGTCCCGGGGGCCAGCCCGCGGACGTCGCCCTGGGCGTACCCGCTGGTCCGACCCGGCGGTAGGAGTTCACTGAGCAGTTCGAGAACACCCGGCGGGGTCGCCGGGGCACCCTGGCTGGGCGGCCAGTGCACCCCGGCACGTCGTGGGAAGATCAACGCCTCGGCCACCGGGCAGTTGGTCACCCGGGTGAGTGGCGCCGTCTGCGGTAGGGCGTCGCCGGTCCGGATGTCGGCACCACACTGCGGTGTCGGTGCCGATGCGGCTGGCGCCGACGTGGACACGGCCGTCTCGGCCGGTACGAGGGGCAGCGGAACCACCGACTCCGCGACCGCCGGCTGCGGTGCCGCTGGAGCGGCCACCATCTCGGCCAGCGGGGGAGAACCGCCACCCAGCACGGCCGGTACGAGTAGCGCCGCCAACGCGGCGCCGATCATCCCCAGGCCGGTGGCGGCGGCCCGGCGCATCCGGCGTCGCCGCCGGCCCTGACGGATCGAATCCGCCACCAGATTCCCGATCGGGGGCGCGGGTTGTCGAGCCAGCTCGTCCGCCAGCAGTCGCCCGATCTCACCTGCCACGGTGGCTGCCTCCGATCCCGCGGGTCGTGATCCTGCCATTCGCCGACGCTCGGTGCCTACACCTGGCATGACGGGTCGGCGGTGCCCATCGGTGACACCGGCGGTGCCGCTTGTCGGTGGCGGCGTCGGGGCCGACGGCCACCCGGTGGCCGCCGGCCCCGACGCCCCCGTCGCCGACGCGATCAGTTCGCTGTCACCCGTCGCACGCCATGACTTCGAGCGTGCTTCAGGTCAACAGGTGATCCGGGCGTGCGACGATTGGTGCCATGGGGAAGCTGTACGCCGACATCGGTGGACGGCTCGACGAGCACCGGGTGGCATACCTGGACTGCACCGGGTGGCATACCTGGACTAATCACGGCAGTGGCGCCGAGACGGTGGCGCAGCTACGGGCGAGCGGCCGGATCACGCTGGTGTTCTGCGCCTTCGACGGTCCGCCCAAGATGCCGGCGTTCTCCTGAGCAGCGGGAACCAATGCCCAGCAGCCGGCGCCGCACGTTACCCACGGCCCGCGGCAGGGTAGGAGGCGGACCATGCCGGATGATCCTGCTGAGCGACGGTCCATCCGGCCGGAACCGGGCGGCAGGGCTGTGCCAACGGCTCGATTACCGAAGGCGGTCGAAATGGCAGAGGACGATCGGTTGGAGGACTCCTCCGCAGGGCCGATCTCGGCCCCGCCGGCACCGGAGCTTCCCGCCGCGCTCGCCGCCGTGTTGGATCGCGGTGGCGAGATGGCGGGGAGAATCCGCGACCACGATTGGAGCAACAGCCCGCTCGGCACACCGGACTCCTGGCCGGCCAGCCTCACCCAGGCGGTCAGCATGATGCTGTCGTCGCAGGCGCAGATCGTTCTCTACTGGGGTCCACAGCGGCGGGCCTTCTACAACGACGCCTACCTGCCGACCATCGGCGGCAAGCACCCGGCAGCCCTCGGCGAACCGGCCGACCAGCACTGGTCCGAGCTGTGGGACGTGCTGGAGCCCCTGTTCGACGGGGTGGTCGACAGCGGCACCGCCTACCAGGGCACCGACCATCCGTTCATGCTGGAACGGCACGGCTTCCTCGAGGAGACCTACTTCGACGTCTCCTACGACCCGCTGTGGGTGGCCGACGGCAGCGTCGGCGGCATCTACTGCATCGTCAACGAGACCACCGGACGGGTGCTGGGTGAGCGGCGGATGCGCGCGTTGGCCGAGCTCGGAACCCGCCTGTCCGACCTGCAGAGCCAGTCGGACCTACGCCGAGGAGTCCTCGACACGCTCGACGGATGTCGTCGGGATGTGCCGTTCGCACTGCTCCATCTTGGCTCGGACGCCGCCTGCGCGCAGCTCGTCGGCTTCACCGGAGTGGACGCCGACACCCTCGCCGCGCCACGGCATCCGGAGCCGGGTTCCGCACCGTTGGCGCTGCTGGAGGCCCTGTACGACGGCGAGTCGGGGGTCGCCGCGGCCGGGGACTTCGTCGACGTACCGCCGGACAACGCCGCGGCCGAGGTACTCGTGCTGCCGATCCGCGCGGCCACCGATCCGGTCGGTGCCCTCGTCCTCGGCTACAGCCGGCACCTGCAGTTGCGCGGTGACTACCGCGACTTCTTCGACCTGCTCGCCACCCAGATCTCCAGCGCGGTGACCAATCAACGGGCGTACCTGCACGAGCGGGCCAAAGCCGCCGAACTCGCCGCGATCGACCAGGCCAAGACCGACTTTTTCGCCAACGTCAGCCACGAGTTCCGTACCCCGCTGACGTTGCTGCTCGGGCCGGTCGAGGATCAGCTCGCCGACCCGGACCTGCCGGCCGTGCACCGTGAGCGTGCCGAGATGATGCAGCGCAACGCGCTGCGGCTACTCAAGCTGGTCAACACGGTGCTGGACTTCTCCCGGCTCGAATCCGGCCGGGCCACGGCAGCGTTCCAGCCGGTCCATCTCGCCGATCTCACCACCCGGCTGGCCAGCACGTTCCGGTCCGCCGCCCAACGCGTCGGGCTGGACCTGACGGTGGAGTGCCCGCCGTTGCCGGCCGCGGTCCACGTCGATCCGGACCTGTGGGAGAAGATCGTCCTGAACCTGCTCTCCAACGCGTTGAAGTTCACCCTGGAAGGTTCCATCACCGTGCGGCTGCGCAGCCGTGGCGACAGGGTCGAGCTGACCGTCGCCGACACCGGCGTCGGGATCCCGCCTGCAGACCTGCCGCACCTGTTCGAGCGGTTCCACCGGGTCGCCGGCGTGCGGGCCCGCAGCCACGAGGGCACCGGGATCGGTCTGGCGCTGGTCCGGGAGCTCGTCCAACTGCACGGCGGCACCGTCGCGGTGCGCAGCGAACCGGGACGGGGCAGCGTGTTCACCGTCGAGGTTCCGACCGGTGCGGACCACCTGCCGTCCGGCGGGCCAGGCAACGGATCCGACGACTGGCCCGCCGGGTCCGCCACCCGCGACACGGTCCGGTTGTATCTGGCCGAGACCGAACGGTGGACCGGTCCGCCCGACGCCCAGGGCGCCTCGTCCGACGCCGAGGCTCCCTCGGCGTCGGGCGCGGTCTCCTGCGCCGAGCAGCCGCCCGGTCGGGTGCTGGTAGTGGACGACAACGCGGACCTGCGGGACCACGTCAGCCGGCTGCTGCTGCCGTACTGGCAGGTGGTCACCGCCTCGGACGGTGCCGCCGCGCTCGATCTGGCCACCCGGACCCCCTTCGACCTCGTCCTGACCGATGTGATGATGCCGCACCTGGACGGATTCGGCCTGGTGGCGGCGCTGCGGGCGGACCGGCGGACCCGACACGTGCCGATCGTCGTACTCTCCGCCCGCGCCGGGCCGGAGTCAGCCGTCGCGGGGCTCTCCGCCGGTGCCGACGACTATCTGGTCAAGCCGTTCGCGGCCCAGGAACTGGTGGCCCGGGTGCGCGCCAACCTCGAACTGGGTCAGCTGCGTGGTCAGATCATCCGCCAGCTCAGGGCGCTGGCCGACGCCGCCGTCGCGGTGAACACCGCGCAGACCACGAGCGAGGTGCTTCGGGTCGCGGTCGACCACGTCCAGCAACTGGTTCACGCCGCCCGGGTGGTGGCCACCGCTCCCGGTGCCCGGCACGAGGCCGACGGCGGCGGCCAGGCCTCAGCCGAGCCGGCGGCGGTCATCCCGTTCATCGGTGCTACCGGAGAGCGCCTCGGCGAACTGCTGGTCTGGGCGTACGACGGGGTGGGCCCGGACATCGACGAAGCGACCCTGGCGGAATTCGCCCGGATGGTGGGGCTGCGACTGGGCAACGCCCGACTGTACGAGGCCGAGCACCGGATTGCCACCACCCTGCAGCACAGCCTGCTTCCGCAGACCCTGCCCCGGGTGCCGGGCGCCCTGGTGGCGAGCCGTTACCTGCCGGGAAACACCGAGGCCGAGGTGGGCGGCGACTGGTACGACGTAGTGGAGGTCGGCGGTGGCCGGCTCGTACTGGTCCTCGGCGACGTGGTCGGCAAAGGGGTGGCCGCGGCGGCCACCATGGGGCAGATGCGCAACGCGTTGCGTGCGTACCTGCTGGAGGGGTTCGCCCCGGGGGACGCGTTGACCCGGCTGAACCGTCTGCTGGCGACGATGGGCCGTCGGTCACTGGCGACCGTGGTGTGCCTGCATTTCGACCCGTCGACCGGTGAACTCCGCTACGCCAGCGCCGGGCATCCACCGCCGGTGCTGGTCGCCGCCGGTGCCGCCAGGTTCCTGCACGGTCAGGCGCTGGGCCCGCCGATCGGGGCCATCTCCGCCAGCGTCTACGGCATGGCCACTGACCGCCTCGGCCCGACGGACCGGCTGCTGTGCTACACCGACGGGCTCATCGAGGACCGCGTCGAGGGCATCGACGTCGGGTTGGGCCGGATCCGCGCCGACGCCCTCGCCGGTGACGATCACGTCGAGGACCTGGCCGACCGGTTGATGCTGCGGATCGCCCGTCAGCCACGCCGCGACGACGTCGCGGTGCTGATACTGGAGGCGACCGAGCTGAACCGGCTGACGCTACGGCTGCCAGCCGAGCCGACCAAGCTGGCGTTGCTGCGCCGGCGGCTGACGGATTTCTTCGCCGCGCACGCGATCAGCGAAACCGACCAGTTCGATCTGACCGTGGCGATCTCCGAGGCGGCGGCAAACGCGATCGAACACCCGGTGAGCCCGGCGGATACGGACATCCGGATCGAAGTGACGATAGACGGCGACGAGTTGACCGCCAGTGTGCGCGACAGCGGCGGCTGGCGTGAATCGGCCGATGCCGGATTCCGCGGCCGTGGTCTGGCTCTCATCGCGGCCCTCGCCGACCTGCGGATCGACCGCGACGAGCACGGCAGCCGGGTGACACTGCGCCGTCAGTTGGCGGCCCGGACCGGGCCGAACTGAGCGTGCGGCGGCGAGGCCGGGCAGACGAGGGGTCAGGGGGCGGCGAGCCAGGGCTGTTCGCCCAACCCGGAGATGTCCAGAACCCGACGGACCTGGCGAGACGGCAGGACCGTCAGCGTCTGCGGGTACCGGTCGGTGAGTCGGATCAGGGCATGGATGGCCGCCGAGTCGAAGAAGGACACCTGGCGCAGGTCCAGGGTCACCGCGCCGGCGTCGCCGTGGGTAGCGGACCGGAACATGCTGTCGGCGGTCGACATGTCGACCTCGCCGCGCACGGTGACGGTCAGCCGATCGCCGTCCAGGTCGCTCGTGGCGGAGAAGACAGGCTCCGGTCCCTCGTGATCCACGTGGTAGAAGATTGCACAACCATGCCGATCCGGCAACAATGCCGACCTCGCGGCGGCCGGCGGCCGGCGGTGCCCGGCCGGCGATAGGCTGCAATCATGACCACCGTCCGCGCCTCGCTGACCCCCGGCACGCTGTCACCCTGGCGCCAGGTGCCAGCGCACATCGCCCGGCCGGAGTACGTCGGCCGCAAGCGGCCCACTCCGTGGCGCGGCTCGCACGTCCAGACACCGGAGATCATCGAACGGATGCGGGTGGCCGGCCGGCTCGCCGCCCAGGCCGTACAGCTCGCCGGCGAGCACTGCAAGCCCGGGGTCACCACCGACGAGATCGACCGCGTGGTGCACGAGTTCCTCTGCGACCACGGGGCGTACCCGTCGACGCTGGGTTACAAGGGATTCCCCAAGTCCTGCTGCACCAGCCTCAACGAGGTCGTCTGTCACGGCATACCCGACTCCACCGCGCTGGCCGACGGCGACATCATCAACATCGACGTGACTGCCTTCCTCGACGGCGTGCACGGCGACACCGATGCCACGTTCTGCGTCGGCGAGGTCAGCGAAGAGGCCGGGCTGTTGGTGGAGCGGACCCATGAAGCCATGATGCGTGGGATCCGGTCGGTCGCCCCTGGCCGGCAGATCAACGTGATCGGCCGGGTCATCGAGTCCTATGCCCGCCGGTTCGGCTATGGCGTGGTCCGGGACTTCACCGGGCACGGCATCGGTGAAGCGTTCCACAGCGGCCTGTACGTGCCGCACTACGACAGCCCACGGCCCACCGACCTGATGGAACCGGGGATGACCTTCACCATCGAGCCGATGATCACCCTCGGCACCTACGAGTACGACATGTGGCGTGACGGCTGGACGGTGGTGACGAAGGACCGCCGGTGGACCGCCCAGTTCGAGCACACGATTCTGGTGACCGAGGACGGCCACGAGATCCTCACCCTGCCGTGAGTGCCGCGCTGCCGGCAGCGGCCGGCGAGCACCATGCCGACGTCGCCGGTGGCTGGCTTCGTCCGGCCGTCTTCGGCACGATGGACGGGTTGGTGACCAACATCGCCCTGATCGCCGGGGTCGGCGGGGGTGGGGCGGCGGCCGGGAGCATCGTCCTGGCCGGCACCGCCGGACTGGCCGCCGGCGCGATATCGATGGCGCTCGGCGAGTACACCAGCGTCCGGGCACAGAACGAGCAGATCGCCGCGGAGATCGCCAAGGAGCGCCGCGAGCTCGACAGCCATCCGGAGGCGGAGGCAAGGGAGCTCGCCGGTCTGCTCGTCGGGCGGGGGATTCCCGCGGACCTCGCCGAGCAGGTCGCGACGGCGCTGCGGGATCGGCCGGAAGCCGCACTACGGATGCACGTCCAGGAGGAGCTCGGCGTCGATCCCGACGACCGGCCGAGTCCATGGGTGGCCGCCGGGTCGTCGTTCGGCTGTTTCTCGGTCGGTGCGCTGGTGCCGTTGCTCCCGTTTCTGCTCGGGTTCGGGCAGTTGTGGTTCGCACTGGCCGTCGGCGGTGCGGGCCTGTTCGTCGCCGGAGTGCTGGTGGCTCGGTTCACCGGTCGACGGTGGTGGCGCGGCGGGCTGCGACTGCTGTCGCTCGGCGCGTTGGCGGCCGCCGCGACCTACCTGGTCGGTTGGCTGGTGGGTGCCGGCGTGGGGCTGTTCTGACCCGGCAGTACGGTCGCCTCGCAGTGATCGAGCCAGCGTAGTTCCGCCTCGGCCTGGAACACCAGCGCGTCGAGGGCCAGTTGGCGGGCCCGGTCACCGGATTCGATCCGCCGCCGTGCCCGGACCAGGCTCCGCAGCTCCGTCATACTCGCGGTGCGCTGGGCGGCGAGCACCTGTGCCGCGTCGACCAGCGGGGTGCTCAGCGCCAGCGCCAACTTGATCGTCAGTTCGTCACGTGGTCGCGTCGCGCGGGTCACCGGTGTGTCGAACCACATCGCCAACTCCCCGCGACCCGCCACGGTGATCTCGAACGGCCGCTGTCCACCGTCGTTCGCCGCCAGCGCACGGACCAGACCGTCGCGCTCCAGCCGGGCGAGCGTGGTGTAGACCTGACCGATGTTGAGTTGCCAGGCACCGCCCGTGGACTCCTCGAAGTTCGCGCGTAGCTGGTAGCCGTACATCGGGCTGCGGTCGAGCAGCGCGAGCAGCCCGTGGCGGATCGACATGGCACCCGAGTATGCATACCGAGTAGGTGGGGGGGCAACCCGGAACATGAATCGCCGATCGGGTGAGGTCAATCCGGCCGTCCCGGCCAGGTCGGGGCGGCCGGGGTGATTCCGGCAGCCTGCCGCCAGCGGGTCGCCTGGACCGCGTACTCGACCAACGCGGCGAGCGCCACCTCGCGTTGCGCACCTTCGGTGACCGGCAGGACCGCCCGCCAGACCGCTGCGGTGCGTTCCTCCACCTCGGCCGCCAGCCGTACCGCGCTGGCCTGGTCGGTCAGCGGGAACGGCAGCTGGTAGGCGGGATCCAGCGCCACCGGCTCGTTGCCGGCGGACCGGAGGATCAGCTGGTCGCGTCGGGCGCGATGCGCCGATTCGGCGGTTCGTGCCCGCTGTACGGCTTCGCCGCGCAGATGCACGCCGAGTCGCCCGTACGCGAAGATCGCCGCGTGTTCGGCGGCCAGGGCCAGCTCCCACTGGTCAGTCACGGAAGAACCTCCAGGTGACAGGCGCGGGCGGCGGCGATCGAGCCAAGTAGCGCGGCGCGTTCGGCCGGGGCGCTGCGGCACGCTTCGGCCGCCGCCGCGCCGGCCGTCTCCTCGGCGGCCCGTAGCGCGGCGACGGTGGCCCTCGGATCCGCCGGCGGGAGATTTGTCGCCGGGGTCGGTGGGCCGGACGTACCGGCCCGGTCGGATCCGTCCCGTGTGGGGCCGTCGGTGGCGGTGGGTGGGGCGACGCCGACGATCCGACCGAGCTCCTCGGCATGCGTCCGGTGGGTCGCGGCGATCGGCGCCAGCACGGTTCCGAGTTCGGCGACCGTGCGGATGGCCTCGTCGTACTGCCCGGCCAGCTCCAAGGTGGCGGTGAGAAGGCTGGCGAGCGGGTCGGGCTGAGGGTCAGGTTCCGGGGTGCGGCCTGGTAGTTCGCAGCCGGCGAGGACGCCGGGTACGGCGACGGCGATCACCGCACCGACCGCGCCTCGGAGCACGCCACGGCGACCGCAGCCGGCGGCGTCGTGTCGGCCGGGTTGGTTCGAGCTGAGCACCGGACTAGTCAACACCATCGCCCGCGGCGATCGCTTCGGTACCACGCGCACCGGCCGGCTCGATCTTGTCGCCGGGTCCGTACGGCCAGGCGGGACGGTTGGGTCGCGCGGGCACGAAACGACGCCGCAGGGTGCTGTCAGTGGTCCTTGACCCAGCATGTGCCAGGTGCGGGCTTTCGTCGGTGCGCCGGGCGGTCGATCGCCCGAGGAGCGCGTTACGCTCTGCCCAGCCACGGATGAGTCGCATCCGGCGGTGCTGCTGGTGCCGCTATGGCAGATACCTGAAGACGATGACGGTGAAGGGTGCGGAGATGACACAGCGTGACCGTGCCGATGGCAGGTCACCCGGATCCCGCTCCCGCCGGGCCGTCACCGCGCCTCGGCCCCGCCCGGAGGGTGGTTCTCGGCCCCGGGTCGACCCTGGTGCCCGGCGCGAGCGGCTTCGTGCGGTGATCGAGCCGGTCGTGCAGTTGGCCGGGTTCGACCTGGAGGACGTGTCGGTGTCCCGGGCGGGGCGTCGGCATCTGGTCCGGGTGATGGTCGACGCCGACGGTGGCGTCGGGCTGGACGCGGTGGCAGAGGTGTCCCGGTCGATCTCCGCGGCGCTCGACGAGGCGGAGTCGGCGACCGGGGCGGAGCTGATTCCCGGCGAATACCAACTCGAGGTCAGCTCGCCCGGGGTGGACCGGCCGCTGCGGCTACCCCGGCACTGGCGCCGTAACACCGGTCGGCTGGTGCAGGTGATGGCCGGGCAGCGCCAGGTCACCGGGCGGGTCGTCGCAGCCGATGACAGCTCGGTGCGGCTGGACGTCGAGGGCGAGGTGCGGCAGTGGCCGTACGAGGATCTCGGCCCGGGCCGGGTCCAGCTGGAGTTCAACCGTATCGACGAGGTCGAGGACGAAGACCTGATGGATCTGGACGGCACGGCTGACGACGACGAAGTGGAGGACGAGGAGAGGTGAACATCGACCTCGCGGCGCTGCGCGCACTGGAGCGTGAGCGGGAGATCCCGTTCGACACGATTCTCTCGGCAATCGAGGCCGCGCTGCTGACCGCCTACCGGCACACCGAGGGGGCCGAGAGCCACGCGCGGGTCGAGATCGACCGCAAGAGTGGCATGGCTCTGGTGTACGCACAGGAGTTCGACGCCGACGGCACCAAGTTGCGGGAGTGGGAGGACACCCCACACGACTTCGGGCGGATCGCCGCGATGACCGCCAAGCAGGTGATTCTGCAGCGGCTGCGGGAGGCCACCGACGAGGTGCACTTCGGTGAGTACGCTGGCCGCGACGGTGACCTGGTCACCGGGGTGATCCAGGCGCACGAGGCGCGCTCGGAGAAGGGCATCGTCTCGGTCGACCTGGGCAAGGTGGAGGCGGTGCTGCCCAACTCGGAACAGGTGCCGGGGGAGACATACCCGCACGGGCAGCGGATCCGTTGTGTGGTCGTGCACGTGGCCAAGGGCTTCCGGGGGGCGCAAATCACCTTGTCGCGGTCGCATCCCAACCTGGTGAAGAAGCTCTTCGCCCTGGAGGTACCGGAGATCGCCGACGGCACGGTGGAGATCGCCGCCATCGCTCGGGAGGCGGGGCACCGGACCAAGATCGCGGTGCGGTCGATGACGGCCGGGGTAAACGCCAAGGGCGCCTGCATCGGGCCGATGGGCCAACGGGTCCGGGCCGTGATGAGTGAGTTGCACGGAGAGAAGATCGACATCATCGACTGGTCGGAGGATCCGGCCACTTTCGTGGGTAACGCGCTGTCACCGGCGAAGGCGCTACGGATCGAGGTGGTGGACGCCCTCAGCCGGGCGGCGCGGGTGACCGTGCCGGATTTCCAGCTTTCGTTGGCGATCGGGCGGGAAGGACAGAATGCCCGCCTTGCCGCCCGGCTGACCGGTTGGCGGATCGACATCCGCCCCGACACCGAGGCTGCCCCGGTAGGTCGTGACCCCGCTCCGGAACCGGGCGGCGCGGTCTCGGGCGCGTCGGGGTAGACTTTTCTCGTGGTACGACGCGCGTCGCCGGAGCGCACCTGCGTGGGCTGTCGGCAGCGTGCAGCGGTTCACGACCTACTACGGTTCGTCGTGGTCGGGGGCGAGCAGGAACGTCGCCTGCGACCTGATCCGATCCGTGGTCTGCCGGGGCGGGGCGCTCATCTGCACCCCGATCCGATGTGTCTCGAGCTGGCACAGCGGCGTCGCGCCCTCGGGCGGGCGTTGCGGCTCACCGGTGTCGTCGACACCGATGAGCTGGCTGAGTACATTCGCGAGTCAACCGCTACGTCCGGTCATCCGGCCGGACGAGGGTCGCACAGCAAGGTAGGACGACGGACATGAGCACACGATGAAGTCCCAGCAATGATCAGGCTTCAAGTGCACGAGTGAGGTCGCTGCGGGTGCTGCCCGCACGACCTCGGAGTGAGGAGTGCAGTGGCAGGCAAGGCCCGCGTACACGAGCTAGCCAAAGAGCTCGGGGTCGAGAGTAAGACCGTTCTCGCCAAGCTCAAGGAGATGGGCGAGTTCGTCAAATCCGCGTCGAGCACGGTGGAAGCACCGGTGGCCCGGCGCCTCCGTGGTGCGTTCGCGGCGTCCGCCCAGGCACCGGCCGCAGCGCCGGCCGCCTCGGCCGCGCCGTCGCCGAGCAGCACCGAACCGAGAATCTCCGCCCGACCGGCACCGCCGCGCCGGCCGGCCGCGCCGGCGCCGATGCGCCCCAAGGGCCCGGTGCCCGGACCGCCGCCGTCGGCGGCACCGGTCGCCAAGCCGGCGAGCGCGCACGACATCGAGGTGGCTGCCGCGGAGGCCCGGGCAGCTGCCCTCAAGGCTGAGCAGGAAGCCAACGTCAAGGCCGCTCAGCAGGCGGCGAAGCAGCGTGACACGACCCGCCGGGAGCCGCCGGCCGAGGGCAGTGGCCAGCGGACCGGGCCCCGGCCAGGTCCAGGTGCGGTACCGCCGCGTCCAGGTAGCCCGGCCGCAGGCCGAGCGGCCGGCGGCGGCCGACCGGCCGGACCCGGTGCGCCGTCGGCGCCCGGCCGTCCGGGGGCCCGGCCGCCTGCGCGCAGCGCCGGCAACAACCCGTTCGGCATCAGCCAGGGTGGCGGCCAGCGGCCGGCTGCCGGCGGCGGGCCTCGGCCCAACCCGGCGTCGATGCCGCCCCGGCCGAGCCCGGCATCCATGCCGCCCCGGCCGAGCCCGGCATCCATGCCTTCGCAGCGTCCCGGCCGCCCCGGCGGCGGTCCTGGCGGTGGCGCCGGACGCCCGGGTGGTCCCGGTGGCGCCGGTCGGGGTGGTGCCGGCGGTGGCGGCGGTGGTTACCGTGGCGGTCCCGGCGGTGGTGCCGGCGGTGGCGGCGGTGGTTACCGTGGCGGTCCCGGCGGTGGTGCCGGCGGCGGCTTCCGTCCCGGTGCGCCGGCTGGCGGTGGCGGTCGCCCGGGTGGCGGCGGTCGTGGCCGTGGCGGCGGTGCGGCGGGTGCGTTCGGACGCCCCGGTGGCCGGCCGACCCGTGGCCGCAAGTCGAAGAAGCAGCGCAGACAGGAATTCGACAACCTCTCCGCGCCGACCATGAGCTCGGGTGCACCCCGTGGTCAGGGCCAGGTGGTGCGGCTGTCACGTGGTGCCTCGTTGTCGGACTTCGCAGACAAGATCAACGCGAATCCGGGATCGCTGGTCCAGGAGATGTTCAACCTGGGCGAGATGGTCACCGCGACCCAGTCCTGCTCGGACGAGACCCTGCACCTGCTCGGCGAGCACCTCGGGTTCGACATCCAGATCGTCAGCCCGGAGGACGAGGACCGTGAGCTGCTCGCGCAGTTCAACATCGACCTCGACGCCGAGGTGGCTTCCGACCGGCTGGTCACCCGGCCACCGGTGGTGACCGTGATGGGTCACGTCGACCACGGTAAGACCAAGCTGCTCGACGCGATCCGCAAGACCAACCTGGTCGACGACGAGGCCGGCGGAATCACCCAGCACATCGGCGCGTACCAGGTGCGTGTGCCACACGCCGGGACCGACCGGGCGTTGACCTTCATCGACACCCCGGGTCACGAGGCGTTCACCGCCATGCGTGCCCGTGGTGCCCAGGTCACCGACATCGTGGTGCTGGTGGTCGCGGCAGACGACGGCGTGATGCCGCAGACCATCGAGGCGCTCAACCACGCCAAGGCGGCGGAGGTGCCGATCGTGGTCGCGGTCAACAAGGTCGACAAGCCCGAGGCCAACCCGGACAAGGTCCGCCAGCAGCTGACCGAGTACGGTCTGGTCGCCGAGGAGTACGGCGGCGACACCATGTTCATCAACGTGGCGGCCAAGCCAGGGCTCGGCATCGACGAGTTGTTGGAGGCGGTGCTGCTGACCGCCGACGCGACACTCGAGCTCACCGCACCGATCGACGGCCCGGCCCAGGGCATCGCCATCGAGGCACACCTCGACAAGGGTCGTGGCGCGGTGGCCACGGTCCTGGTGCAGAAGGGCACCCTGCGTACCGGTGACTCGATCGTCGCCGGTGGGGCGCACGGCCGGGTCCGGGCGATGCTCGACGAGAACGGCAACCAGGTCGCCGAGGCGGGTCCTGCCCGTCCGGTACTGGTGCTCGGTCTCACCGCGGTACCCAGCGCGGGTGACACGTTCCTCGCCGCGCAGGACGACCGGACGGTGCGGCAGATCGCCGAGCAGCGACAGGCACGGCGGCGGGCGGCGAGCTTCGCCAACTCCCGTGGCCGGGCGACGCTGGAGACGCTCATGGAGCAGATCAAGGAGGGCGAGAAGACGTCGCTCAACCTGATCCTCAAGGGCGATGTCTCCGGCTCGGTCGAGGCACTCGAGGACGCGCTGTTCAAGCTCGACATCCCGGAGGAGGTCCAACTGCGGATCCTCGACCGGGGCGTGGGCGCGATCACCGAGAGCAACGTGATGCTCGCGAGTGCGTCCGCCGAGGCGGCGACGATCATCGGCTTCAACGTCCGGGCCTCCAACAAGGTCCGGGAGATCGCCGACCGCGAAGGCGTGGAGATCCGGTACTACACGGTCATCTACCAGGCCATCGAGGAGATCGACGCGGCGCTCAAGGGCCTGCTCAAGCCGGAGTACGAAGAGGTCGAGCTGGGCACGGCGGAGATCCGCGACGTGTTCCGCTCGTCCAAGATCGGCAACATCGCCGGCTGCATGGTCCGCTCCGGGGTCATCCGACGCAACGCCAAGGCGCGACTGCTGCGCGACGGCGCGGTGGTGGCGGACAACGTCACGATCAGCTCGCTGAAGCGGTTCAAGGACGACGCGACCGAGGTCCGCGAGGGCTTCGAATGCGGTCTGACCTTGGGCAACTACAACAACCTCCAGGTTGGCGACATCATCGAGACCTTCGAGATGCGGGAGAAGGTTCGCGCCTGATCCGCTGATCGGGGATCGGCGATCCGACGGACGGTCGCGACCGGTGCACCTCGTGCCGGGCGCGGCCGTCCGTCGGCGTATGTCGGCGCCGTGGCAGTGGACGAGACGTCCGTCGGCGTATGTCGGCGGACGTCGCGGGCCCGGTTGGGTATCCTGCGGGGCGATGTTTACCGGAACCGCGATCTTCGACATGCTGCTGCCCGGCGACTCGCAGTCGCTGAAGGCCAAGCGCTCGTACGTCCGCCCGATCATCGCCGCGTTGCGCCGGTTCGAGGTCTCGGCCGCCGAGGTCGGCGTGTTGGACCGGCACGGCCGCGCGGAGCTGGCGGTGGCGGTGGTCGCCGCCGACGCGGCACACGTACGGGAAGTACTCGACAAGTGTGAGCGGCTGGTGGCGGCCCGGCCGGAGATCGAGCTGCTGTCCGTCCGCCGCCGTCTGTACGGGGCCGACGATTGACGCTGGCGAAGCGGTCAGGCGGGCGGGCACCGGGCCGGGCGGCGACGCCACCGCACCGCCCGGCCCGGCGGCCGACACACAGGTAGGGTCGACACGTTGACGGACATGGCGGAGGTAGCGAGATGACGGACCCGGCCCGGGTACGCAGGCACGCGGAGCGCGTGCGCGAGCTGGTGGCTTCGGTGGTGCGTACCCAGATCAAGGATCCTCGGCTCGGGATGATCACCATCACCGACTCGCGGATCACCGCTGACCTGCGTGACGCCACGGTGTTCTACACCGTGCTCGGCGACGCCGCCGCGGAGGCCGACACCAAGGCGGCCCTGGACAGTGCGAACGGCCTGCTGCGCAGCACCGTCGGCAAGGCGTTGGGGCTACGGCACTCGCCGACGCTGACCTTCGTCCTCGACAACGTACAGGAGCACGCCAAGCACATCGACGATCTGTTGACCGTGGCCCGGACGGCCGACGCCGAGGTACAGCGGCTCGCGGCGAACGCCGAGTACGCCGGGGACGCGGAGCCGTACCGGGCCGACGACGACACCGACGACGACCCGGTGGACGCGGCACCGGCGGGCAAGCCGGACCTGGACGGGCCGCGCCGATGATCGCCGTGCCGTCTCCGTCGGGCCAGACCGCGACCGACCTGCCCACCGGGCCGACCCCGGGTGAATGGTCGGCGGCGGTGGCCGCGATCGAGGCGGTGCCGCCCGGCGGGCGGGTGTTGCTGCTCTGCCACGTCAATCCGGATGGGGACGCTCTCGGCAGCATGCTCGGTTTCGGGCTCGGCCTGTGTCGCCTGGGTGGCAGGTCGGTCCAGGCGACGTTCTCCGGTAGTCAGGATCTGCCGCCGTCGTTGCAGGGAATGCCCGGTGCCGAGCTGCTGGTTCCGCCCGACCAGAGCTGGACCGATCCGGATCTGGTGCTCTGTTTCGATGTGGCCGCCGCGTCCCGCCTCGGGCCGTTGGCCGAGCGGATGGACTCGCCGACGGCGATCGTCGTCGATCATCACGCGTCCAACACCCGGTTCGGTGGTATCCATCTGGTGGACCCGGGCGCGGCGGCGACCTCGGTGGTGGTCGATCGGCTGCTCGAACGGCTCGGTGTGCCGTTGGACGAGCAGATCGCCGAGTGTCTCTACATCGCGCTGGTCACCGATACGGGTTCGTTCCGGTTCGACATGACCACCCCGGCGGTGCACGAGTTGGCCGCGCGGCTGCTGGCCACCGGGATCCGTCCGGCGGAGATCTCCCGCCGGGTGTTCGACAGCCGTCCGTTCGGCGCGGTCCGGCTGTTCGGCGCGGTGTTGCAACGCAGCGTTCTGGAGCCGGCGGCGGCCGGCGGTCGGGGCCTGGTCTGGACCTATGCCACGCTGGCCGACCTGGAGACCTACCGGCAGCCGCCGTACGTGCTCGAAGCCCTGATCGACTCGGTCCGGTGCACTGTCGAGGCCGATGTGAGCTGTGTGCTCAAGCAGGTGACCCAGACCAGTTGGGCGGTGTCGATGCGCAGCAAGGGCGGCGTCGACGTCAGCCAGGTCGCGGTGTCCCTCGGCGGCGGTGGGCACCGGCTCGCGGCCGGTTTCACCGGTGCCGGCAGTGTCGAGGAGATCGTCGCGGCGATCCGCGCCCGGCTGGACTGAGCTGGACGACGCAGATCCGACCGGCCCACTGGCTCGGCGTGCTTCACTCGCTGTCACCTGGTGGGGACAATCGGATGATGGAACATCCGTCTGATCTTGCCGTGGACGTCCCGCGGGCCTGGGACCGGCCGGTGGTGTCGATGCCGGTGATCGTGGTGCTCGCGCTGGTCGGCGGGCAGCTGCCGTCGTTCTCGACGGCGGCGAACATCTACTCCATCGGCACCGGCGGCGCGCTGATCTGGCTCGGTCTGTCGCACCGGATGCCTCGGCGGGCCGCACCACGCCGGCTCGGTGACGGTGCGGTCTGGTGGGTGCTGCCGGTCGCGGTTTTCACGGTCTTCGAGGGAGCCACCTACGCGTTGGGCTCGACCGAGGACTTTCCCACCTTTTCCAAGCTGGCGGATCCGGTGCTGGACGGGCCGCTGGCTCGCGCTGCGGTGTACTTCGCCTGGCTGGCCGCCTTCTGGGCGTTGGTCCGCCGATGAGCGCCACCCGGATCCTGGTGATCTCCGGTTTCGCGGCCGCCTTCGTCGCGTTCGGCGTGTTGGAGGTGCTCGCCCGCCGTCCCGGCTCCCGCATCCCGAGCTTCGGCGACGTCTGCGCCTACGTCATGCAGTACGAGGTGGGCAGGGTCCCGGTCGGTCGGATCGGTGTCCTGGGTTTCTGGTGGTGGGTGGGGTGGCACTTCTTCGCCAGGTGACCGATTTGCCGTAGGTCGCGGCAGTTCTCGCCGCCACCCCGTGGGCGAGGGCTTGTCGCGCTGTGGACTTCTCGAATCATGGGAACGATGCGCAGAATATGGACCTGAACGATAGCTTGGTTTTGTGGTACGGGCCACATCTGCCCGCCCTGCAGCCCGCTCAGTCGCGGTCCCCGGCGATCCCGGTCGTGCCGCCTGCGGCACCCAGTGCCTCAACTCTGTGTGAAGGTCGTGTCGCCATGCCCAGTAAGCCCAAGCCCGAGACCGACGACGCCCGCGAGCAGGCCCGGCGGGCTCTGCAGACGTCGATGGACACCCGCCAGTAGCGCGGTTCGACCCCGCGCCCCGGCGCTCGGCGGGTATCCGCCGAGCAGGTCGATCCGAGGTAAGTGAACTAGGCGATAGCGCTCCTTACCTGTCGGCTGCGACGCTTCGTGTCGATGGAAGCTGAGAGCGCCCTCCCGACCCCGGTGCCGACCCGGCGGATCGCCCAACTCGCGCTGCCTGCGCTGGTGGTGCTGGCGGCTGAGCCGCTGTACGTCCTCGTCGACACCGCGGTCGTCGGCCGGCTCGGGGCGGTCTCCCTGGCGGCTGTCGCCATCGGCGGCACCGTGATGTCGGTCGCGGCGTGGCTCGGCATCGTCGCGGCCTACGGCACCACCGGCCGAGCCGCGCGCCGGTTCGGCGCGGCCGATCGTCGGGCGGCGATCGCCGAAGGCGTCCAAGCGTCCTGGCTCGCCTTCGTGGCGGGCGTGCTGCTCGCCGTCGTCGGTCAGGTCCTCGCCGCCCCGATCACCGGTGGACTCGCCGGCGCGGAGAACGCGGTGGCGCAGGCCGCCGGCGACTGGCTGCGCATCGCCGTCTGGGGTGCGCCCGGGCTGCTGCTCGCCGCCGCCGGCAACGGCTGGATGCGCGGGGTCCAGGAGACCCGCCGCCCGGTCCGGTACGTCCTGACGGCCAACGTGATCTCCGCCGTACTCTGCCCGATCCTGGTCTATCCGGCCGGCCTCGGCCTGGCTGGCTCGGCGGTGGCGAACGTCGTCGCGCAGACCCTGGGCGGGCTGCTGTTCGTGATCGCGCTGGCGCGCGCCGGGGTGCCGTTGCGACCACGGCCGGAGCTGATCGTCGCGCACCTCACGGTCGGTCGTGACCTGTTGATCCGGGGGGCCGCCTTCCAGGCCAGCTTCCTGTCCGCCACCGCGGTCGCCGCCCGGTACGGCACCGTCCAGGTGGCTGCGCACCAGATCGCCATCCAGTTGTGGTTCTTCACCGCGCTGGCGCTGGACGCCCTCGCGATCGCCGGTCAGTCCCTGGTCGGTGCCGCGCTCGGTGCCGGTGACGCGGCGGGTGCCCGGGCGCTGGCCCGACGACTCGTGCTGCTCGGTGCGTTGGCCGGCATCGCCTTCGCGGTGCTGTTCACCGCCGGGGCACCGGTGATTCCCGGCTGGTTCAGCCCCGACCCCACGGTGCACGCCCAAGCCAGGATCGTCTGGCCGTGGTTCGTCGCGATGCAGCCGGTGGCCGGGGTGGTCTTCGCCCTCGACGGTGTCTTCATCGGCGCCGGGGACCTGCGGTACCTGCGCAACCTGACCCTCGGCGCGGCCTTCGGCGGCTTCCTGCCCGCGATCTGGGTCGGCTATGCGCTCGGTCTCGGCCTCGCCGGCGTCTGGGCCGGGCTGGGGTTGTTCATGCTGATCCGGTTGGCCGGGCTGACCCTGCGGCTGCGCTCGCCACGCTGGGCGGTGCTCGGCGTGCCGGTGGGCCGGGCCTGATCGTCGCGCGGCATCGGGATCTGGCAGTCTTGGCAGTCGTGAGTACGCACGGACTGATCGTGGTCGACAAGCCGGCCGGGATGACCTCGCACGATGTCGTAGCCCGGCTCCGCCGGCTGGCCCGCACCCGCCGGGTCGGCCATGGTGGCACCCTGGATCCGATGGCGACGGGCGTGCTGGTCGTCGCGGTGAACCGGGCCACCCGCCTGCTCACCTACATCATCGGTGCGCGGAAGAGCTACGCCGCGACCATCCGGCTCGGCGTGTCGACGGTGACCGACGACGCCGAGGGCGAGGTGACCGCCCGCACCCCGGCCACCGGGATCACGCCGGAGCAGATCCGGGCGGGGCTGGCGGCGCTCACCGGTGAGATCGACCAGATCCCGAGCGCGGTCAGCGCCATCAAGATCAACGGACAGCGGGCTTACAAGCGGGTCCGGGCCGGTGAGGACGTCACGCTGCCCGCCCGCCGGGTGACGATCTCCCGCCTGGAACCCATCGCGATCCGCCCACCGGTAGACGGTGGCCTCGACGTCGAGGTACAGGTCGACTGCTCGTCCGGCACCTACATCCGGGCGATAGCCCGCGACCTGGGGGCCGCGCTGGGCGTCGGCGGGCACCTGACCGCGCTGCGCCGCACCGCCGTCGGCGACTTCACCCTCGCCGAGGCCGCCACCCTGGCGGAGTTGGAGCAGCAGGCGCCGGAGGTGGTGCGGCTGCCGATGGCGGCCGCCGCCGGCCGGTTCCTGGCCCGGCGGGAGGCCGACGCGGAAGAGGCCCGGGTGCTCGGTCACGGCGGTCCGATCAGCGCGGTCGGCCAGCCCGGCCCGTACGCGGTGTTCGCCCCGGACGGCGAACTGTTGGCGGTGGTCTCTGAACGTGACGGCCGGGCCCGGGCGGAGATCGTGCTCGCCCCGGCGTGACAGCATCGACCCGGGCGGTCACCCGGCCGGGGGACCTTGGCGGCACAGGCGGGAGGCATCATGCAGCGGTGGCGGGGAGTCGAGGCGGCCGGTGGCGGTTGGGGCCGCGCGGTGGTCACCATCGGCGTGTTCGACGGCATCCACCGGGGGCACCAGGCGATCATCGGCCATGCGGTCAAACGCGCCCGTGATCTCGGGATCCAGTCGGTGGTGGTGACCTTCGACCCGCACCCGGCCGAGGTGGTGCGGCCCGGCAGCCACCCCACGGTGCTCACCGGTCCGGCCCGCAAGGCCGAACTGATCGAGTCCCTCGGCGTCGACGTGCTCTGCGTACTGCCGTTCACGATGGAGTTCTCCCGGCTGACCGCCGAGCAGTTCGCCCACGACCTGCTGGTGCAGCACCTGCACGCCGCACTGGTCGTGGTGGGGGAGAACTTCCGGTTCGGCCACCGGGCCACCGGTGACGTGGCGCTGCTCGAGCGACTCGGCCGGACCTTCGGGTTCGCCGTCGAGGGTGCCGAGCTGGTGGCCGACAGTGGGACGGTCTTCTCCTCGACGTACATCCGGGCCTGTATCGACGCGGGTGACGTCACGGCCGCAGCCGCCGCGCTCGGCCGCCCGCACCGGCTCGAAGGGGTGGTGGTCCGCGGCGACCGCCGGGGCCGGGAGATCGGCTTCCCCACCGCGAACCTGCTCACCGCGCGGCACGTGGCGGTGCCGGCCGACGGCATCTACGCGGCCCGGCTGGTCCGCGCCGACGGCCCGGTCCGCCCGGACGGCCTCAGCGGGGGAGGGCCGGGGCTGCCGGCCGCCGCCTCCATCGGGACCAACCCGACGTTCGCCGGCCGGGACCGCCGGGTCGAGGCCTTCATCCTCGACTTCGATCGGGACATCTACGGCGAGCAGGTGGCGATCGACTTCGTCGCCCGGCTGCGGGAGACCCGCCGGTACGAGGGCGTCGACCCGTTGGTCGCCCAGATGAACGAAGACGTCGCCCAGGTACGGACGGTTCTCGGCGCCTGAGACCGGAGCGCCTGCCGTCCGGTGCCCGGGGCCGGCCGTGCGGTACCCCAACGACGCACCGTGGCCTTGCGATCCCCGCCGGCGACCTGCTGGTAGCCTGAACCCAGCGTCGGAACACCGACGGTTCGTCTCGCGTGCCTGCACGACGCCGCGGGTGCGAGGCGAGGGACAGCCCGCACAGATCAGGGAGAACATGGCGCTCGATCAGGAAGCCAAGCGCAAGATCCGCGAAGACTACGCCACCGGCGAGGCGGACACCGGTTCGCCGGAGGTCCAGGTCGCGGTGCTCACCAAGCGGATCGCCGACCTCACCGGGCACCTCAAGGTGCACAAGCACGACCACCACAGCCGTCGTGGTCTGCTGCTGCTGGTCGGCCGGCGCCGCCGGCTGCTCAACTACCTGCAGAAGATGGACATCAACCGCTACCGGTCGCTGATCGAGCGACTCGGCCTGCGGCGGTGACGTAGCGGCGCGGCGGCGGGCCAGTTGTCCCCGTCGCGCCGCACCACCACCCGACACTCCGGGCCACCACGACCCACCCGTCGAAGGGAGCCGGTCAACGTACCGGTCCTCGGTAGTGGCCCCCGGGCCAGCCGGCACCGCCGGCTCCCCCGGGCGCTTCGATCGAAGACCGGCCAGTTGAGCAGCTCCCCGAGGTCGTGGCCCACGACGCGTAAAGGAGCGCGACATTCCCATGACCGAGCAGAACACTCTCGGCACCCAACGCAGCACCGCCGTGATCGACAACGGGGCCTTCGGCACCCGTGAGATCACCTTTTCCGCTGGTCGGCTGGCCCGTCAGGCCGCCGGTTCGGTGATCGCCCAGCTGGGCGACACCGTGGTGCTCTCCGCGACCACGGCGAGCAAGCAGCCCCGTGAGCACCTGGACTTCTTCCCGCTCACCGTCGACGTCGAGGAGCGGATGTACGCCGCGGGCCGGATCCCCGGCTCGTTCTTCCGCCGGGAGGGCCGGCCCAGCGAGGAGGCGATCCTCACCTGCCGGCTGACCGACCGGCCGCTGCGCCCGACCTTCGCCAAGGGCCTGCGCAACGAGGTCCAGGTGGTCGCCACCATTCTGGCGCTGGACCCGGCCCACCCCTACGACGTGATCGCGATCAACGCGGCGTCGATGTCCACCAAGCTCTCCGGACTGCCGTTCTCCGGGCCGATCGGGGCGACCCGGATCGCCCACGTCGAGGGCCAGTGGGTTGCCTTCCCGACCCTGGAGGAGCTGGCCCGCGCCACCTTCGACATGGTCGTCGCCGGTCGGGCCCTGCCCGACGGTGACGTCGCGATCATGATGGTCGAGGCCGAAGCCACCCCACACGCGGTCGGACTGATCGCCGGCGGGGCCACCGCGCCCACCGAGGACGTCGTGGCCAGTGGACTGGAGGCGGCCAAGCCCGCCATCCGGGAACTGTGCCGGGCGCAGAGCGAGCTGGCCGACGTGGCCGCGAAGCCGATCGCCGACTTCCCGGTGTTCCTGGACTACGGCGACGACGTGTACGACGCGGTCGCCGCCGCCGGTAGCGACGAGATCGCCGAAGCGCTGAAGATCGCCTCCAAGGCGGAGCGTGAGGACGCCCTCGACCGGATCAAGGAGAAGGTCGTCGGCGGGCTCGCCGAGCGTTTCGACGGCCGCGAGAAGGAGGTCGGTGCCGCGTTCCGGTCGCTGACCAAGTCCGAGGTACGGGCCCGCGTCCTGCGCGACCAGGTGCGTATCGACGGTCGCGGACCGCGCGACATCCGTCCGCTGACCGCCGAGATCGGGGTGCTGCCCCGGGTGCACGGTTCGGCGCTGTTCGAGCGCGGCGAGACGCAGATCCTCGGCGTCAGCACGCTGAACATGCTCCGGTTGGAGCAGACGCTGGACACCCTGTCCCCGGAGAAGTCCAAGCGGTACATGCACAACTACAACTTCCCGCCGTACTCCACCGGTGAGACCGGCCGGGTCGGGTCGCCGAAGCGGCGCGAGATCGGCCACGGCGCGCTCGCCGAGCGGGCCCTGGTGCCGGTGCTGCCGTCGCGCGAGGAGTTCCCGTACGCGATTCGCCAGGTCTCCGAGGCGCTGGGCTCCAACGGCTCGACGAGCATGGGCTCGGTCTGCGCCTCCACCCTGGCGCTGCTCTCGGCCGGCGTGCCGCTGAAGGCCCCGGTCGCCGGGATCGCGATGGGTCTGATCTCCGACGAGGTCGACGGGCAGACCCGCTACGTCACGCTGACCGACATCCTCGGCGCTGAGGACGCCTTCGGCGACATGGACTTCAAGGTCGCCGGTACGCCGGAGTTCATCACCGCGCTGCAGCTGGACACCAAGCTCGACGGCATCCCGTCCGACGTGCTCGTCGGCGCCCTGCAGCAGGCCCGTGAGGCCCGGCTGACCATCCTGGAGGTCATGCGCCAGGCGATCGAGGGACCGGCCGCGATGAGCGAGCACGCCCCTCGGGTCACCACGGTGAAGATCCCGGTCGACAAGATCGGCATGGTGATCGGCCCGAAGGGCCAGACCATCAACGCCATCCAGGACGAGACCGGCGCGGACATCTCCATCGAGGACGACGGCACCATCTACGTCGGTGCCACCAACGGGCCGGCAGCCGAGGCCGCCGTCGAGCGGATCAACGCGATCGCCAACCCGACCCTGCCGAAGCTCGGCGACAAGTTCCTCGGGACGGTGGTCAAGACCGCCGCGTTCGGCGCGTTCATCTCGCTGCTGCCCGGCCGCGACGGCCTGCTGCACATCTCCAAGGTGGGCGACGGCAAGCGGGTCGAGCGGGTGGAGGACCACCTCAACGTCGGCGACAAGGTCGAGGTGTCCATTGCGGACATCGACGCCCGGGGCAAGATCTACCTGGACAAGGTCCGTCCCGAAGGCGCGGAGGTGCCGGCGGCGGAAGGCGCCGACGGCGGCGACCGGCCCGGTGGTCGCGACCGTGGCGACCGGGGGCCGCGCGACCGTGGCGACCGGGAACAGGGCGACCGTGGCCCCAGCCGGGGCGACGGTGACGGCGGCGATCAACGCCGACGCCGTAACCGGCACAGCTGACGCCGGCCGACATGACCTGGACCGAACCGGTCACCGGCCGGGGCAGGTCCCGGCCGGTGACCCGGACACTCACCGCCGACCCGTTGGGCGGCACGGTACGCCGTACCGTGCTGCCCAACGGGCTGCGGGTGATCACCGAAGCGATCCCGGCGATGCGCAGCGTCTCGTTCGGCGTGTGGGTCGGCGTCGGCTCCCGCGACGAGACACCTGCGCGTTCCGGGGCGTCGCACTTCCTGGAGCATCTGCTGTTCAAGGGCACCCAGCGGCGTACCGCCTGGGAGATCTCGGCGGCGATCGAAGCGGTCGGCGGCGAGACCAACGCCTTCACCGCGAAGGAGTACACCTGCTACTACGCCCGGGTGCTCGACGAGGACCTGCCGCTGGCCATCGACGTCGTCTGTGACCTGGTCGCCAACTCGGTGATCGATCCGGCCGACGTGGAAACCGAACGTGGCGTGATCCTCGAAGAGATCGCCATGCACGACGACGAGCCCGATGACGAGGTCCACGACCTGCACGCCGAAGCGGTCTTCGGGCCGCATCCACTCGGTCGGTTGATCTCCGGCACGGAAGAGACCATCTCGGCGTTGACCCGCCGGCAGATCAACGACTTCTACCGGCGCCGCTACACCCCGGGTGCGATGGTCATCGCCGCCGCCGGGAACCTGGACCACCGTACGGTGGTCCGCCAGGTGCGGGCCGCGCTGCGCAGCAGCCCGCTGGATCCGGAGAATCCCGGCAGGCCGGAGCCGCCGCGCCCGGCGACCCCGGCGGTGCGTGCCCGTCCGCCCCGGGTGATCCTGCGGCACAAGGAGACCGAGCAGGCCCACCTGGTGCTCGGCGGGGCCGGGATCGCCCGCGGCGACGACCGGCGGTTCGCGCTCGGGGTGCTCAACAACGTCCTCGGCGGCGGGATGTCCAGCCGACTGTTCCAGGAGATCCGGGAGCGACGCGGGCTGGCGTACTCGGTCTACTCCTACGCCAGCCAGTACGCCGACGGCGGCACGTTCGCCGTGTACGCCGGCTGCGCGCCGAGCAAGGTCGACGAGGTGCTGGCGTTGGTCCGCACCGAGTTGGCGGCGGTCGCCGAGTACGGCGTCAGCCCGGACGAGCTGGCCCGGGGCAAGGGCATGAGCCGTGGCGGCTACGTACTGGGCCTGGAGGACACCGGATCCCGGATGGGTCGACTGGCAAAGGGCGAGCTGCTCTACGGCGAACAGCTGCCGGTGGACCAACTGCTCGCCCAGGTCGCCGAGGTGACCGTCGAACAGGTCGGCGCGGTCGCCGCCGAACTGCTCACCCGGCCCATGTCGCTCGCCGTGATCGGCCCGGTGGAGTCCGCGTCCCTGTCGGGATGAGGCGTGTAGGCCGCCGGCCCGGGTGCGGTAGGTTGTGCCGGTGAGTGAAGATCGTGCGATCCGGGTCGGGGTGCTCGGAGCCCGTGGCCGGATGGGCGTGGAGGTCTGCCGGGCGGTCGACGCGGCGGATGATCTCGACCTCGTCGCCTCGGTCGACCAGGGCGACTGGCTCTCCAACGCCGCCGACGCCGCCGCCGAGGTGGTCGTCGACTTCACCAACCCCGACGTCGTGCTGGACAACCTGCACTGGTGCATCGACCAGGGGATCAACGTCGTCGTCGGGACCAGCGGCTTCTCCGACCAGCGGCTGGAACAGGTCCGCTCCTGGCTGTCGCAGCAGCCGCAGGTCGGCGTGGTCATCGCCCCCAACTTCGGCCTCGGCGCGGTGCTGATGATGCAGTTCGCGGCGAAGGCCGCCCGGTACTTCGAGTCGGTCGAGATCATCGAACAGCACCATCCGGCCAAGGTCGACGCGCCCAGCGGCACCGCCGGGCACACCGCGCGGGTGGTCGCGCGGGCGCGCGCCGACGCCGGGCTCGGGGCGATGCCGGACGCGACCACCGACGAGCTGCCGGGTGCGCGGGGCGCGGACCTCGACGGCATCCGGGTGCACTCGGTACGGGCGAGCGGTCTGGTCGCCCACCAGGAGGTGCTGTTCGGCACGGCCGGCGAGACGCTGACGATCCGGCACGACTCCTACGACCGGGCGTCGTTCATGCCCGGCGTGCTGCTCGCCGTACGGGCGGTCACCCGGCGGCCCGGTCTCACGGTGGGCCTGGACAGCCTGCTCGACTGAGCCGCAGCCGTTACTCGTCGGCGGCTGGCGGGATCGCCACATGCAGCCGCAGCTGTGGGACGAGCATGTCGGCCACGTCCAACGCCCGGGTCGCCCCGTCCGGCGCCCAGCCGGCGGAACCGAGGAACTTCCGGGTCGCCGGATCCTGGTCGTACGCCCAGGCGAGCGCGGTGTCGAAGCCGTCGGTACGCCACAGGTCGACCGCGGCGGCGAGTAGCCGGCTGCCGTGCCCCCGCCGACCCCAGCGCGGCTCGACCAGCAGATCGGTGACGGCGGCGACCCCACCGCCGAGCGCCTCGGCCGGCTCCTCGGCGGCGAGGGCCTGCTCGTCGGCCGGACCGGAGGCGGTGAAGCCCACCAGATAGGATTGCTCGGCCTGCTCGACGGCGACCAGCACCCGGTGCTGCGGCGACGGTGGGCTGGTGATCGCGGCGTCCCAGTGCTGCGCCAGCCAGTCCTCGTCCAACTCGTCGAGCACCTGCCGGGGCAGCAACCGCCGGTAGGCGACCCGCCAGGTGGTCAACTGGATGCGGGCGATGTCGCCAGCGTCGCCCGAGCGGGCAGGACGGACATATCCGAGCGCCATGACTGGTCAGCGTACGGACAGGGGGGCGGCGATGCCGCAGCGGGCCGCCAGGGGCACCGGCCGGCAGGTGGCGATCGTCGTCGCGCTCGCGGTCGTCGTCGCCGGCTTTCTCGCCTTCGCCGCCGAACGGCACGGCTTCTTCGACCTCAAGGTCTACTACGGCGCGATGCACCACTGGCTGCGCGACGGCGGCGAACTCTACGACCACATGAAGCCGTTCAGCCAGTACGGGTTCACCTACCCGCCGTTCGCCGCGTTCCTGATGTCGCCGATGGCGTTGCTGCCCTGGCATCTGGCGATCGTCGTCAGCGTGACGCTCACCGTGGTGACCAGCGCGCTGGTGCTGTGGTGGCTGGTCGACCCGATCGCCCGCCGGGAGGGTTGGACCCGGTGGTTCGCGTTCGCCGTCGCCATTTGTCTGGTCGCCGCGTACGAGCCGATGCGGGAGACGGTCAACTTCGGTCAGGTCAACATGCTGCTGCTGTTCCTGGTCGCGGCGGACCTGTTCTGGCTGGTGGCGGCGGGATCACCGGTGCCACGGCGTTGGCGTCGGTTCGCCGGCGTCGGCGTCGGACTGGCGACCGCGATCAAGCTGACCCCCGGCATCTTCATCGTCTATCTGCTGGTGACCCGACGGTGGCGGGCGGCGATCACCGCGTCCGCCACCGCCGCGGTGGCGACGCTGGTCGCGGCCGCGATCGCGCCGGACGCCGCCCGGGAGTACTGGACGCAGGCGTTGTGGAACACCGACCGGGTCGGCGCGTTGGACTTCGTCTCCAACCAGTCGCTGCGGGGGATCGTCGCCCGGATCGACCCGCTGCATCCGAGTACGGTCGCCTGGCTGGTATTGGTGCTGGTCACCCTGTTCTGGTGGGCGTGGCGCTGCCGCACGGCCGTCGCCGCTGGTGACGAGGTGACCGGCTTCGCGTTGACCGGGGTGGTCGGCTGCCTGGTCAGCCCGGTCACCTGGGTGCATCACCTGGTGTGGCTGATCCCGGCGCTGATCCTGCTGGTGGACAACGCGTTGGCGGCACCGGCCCGGTCCCGGCGGCGCCGGGCGCTGCTGGGCTTCGCCACGGTCGGCTATCTGGTGCTGGTCAGCCGGCTGGTGTGGATCTGGCGCAACCAGGACGCCGCGAACCTGGTCGGCTTCCTCGGCAGCAACGCGTACGTCTGGGTCAGCATCGGACTGCTGCTGTTCCTGCCGGTGCGCCGGTTGGCCGAGGACGGGACCTGGCCGCCGGCGGCCAGGTCGTCAGCCGGCCAGGGCGAGAATCCGGTCGCCGACAATGCGGGCCAGGTAGCGCACCTCGTCGAGGGCGACCGGGGTCTGTCCCGGTGACCTGGGCACCTGGTAGACGCTGCGTTCCCCGTCGGGCCGCAGCCCGGCCGACTCGTAGAACCGCCGGGCCCGGTGGTTGCCGTCGAGCACCCACAGGCGCATCGTGCGCCGGCCCTGCCCGGTGAGCTCGGCGATCGAGGCGGTCAGCAGGGCGCGGCCGATGCCGTGGCCCCAGTGGGCCGGGTCGACGTACATGCTGACGATTTCGCCGTACGCCGGATCGAGGTGGTCGCGGTCCTGGTCGATCCGGTACGGGCCGACGGTGCTGAATCCGACGATCTGCCCGCCCTCGGTGGCGACCAGGGTGCGGAACGGGTGTTCCGGGTCGGCGGTGCCGACATCGCGGCGGCGCTGCGCCCAAGCGGCGACGTTGAGCCGGTCGAGGACGTCGGCGGGGACGAGGCCCAGGTAGCCGGCCTGCCACGCCCGGACGTGTACACCGGCGATGGCCTCGGCATCCTCCGGAGTCTCCTGCCTGACTTCTGGCATATGTTGCTTTCTATCCTGATTCGTCGCCGAGGTCCAGCAGCGCTGCGCGGTGTCGCCGAAAGGCCGTTCAGCTTGGTCTTCCTACCGCAGCAGCAGGCGAACCACGGCGATGGCCAGGAAGACGACGATGAACGAGAGGTCGATGGCGACACCGCCGAGGCGCAGCGGCGGCAACACCCGACGGACGGGGGCCAGGACCGGTTCGGTCAGCTTGTGCAGCACGGTGGTCGCCCGGGACCGGAACGAGTCGTGCGAGCTCGGCCCAGCCGCCACCGCCGTCCAGTCGAGGATCGCGCGGGCGATGAGGATCAGCTGAAAGGCGAGCAGCAGCAGACTGACCAGGGCGAGCAGGGGACCCATGGGCGCAAACCTCCAGAAGAACCGGTGAACGTTCCACTATGCCTGGCGACCTTGTGTGGTCGCTGTGATTCATCGCAGGGCGAACGGATTCAGACCCGCACATCGAGTGGGGCGCGGTCCACCATGATCAGTTGACGTGATTGCGGCCGACACGCCGGTGAAGGCCCGGTTGTGCGTCAACTGATCTTCGAACGTGGCGGCGGGACGACACCGACACCCGGTCAACGGTGTCGTACGGGGGCGGTAGCTTGCGTGGCGATGCCCGTACCAGACAGTCTCTCGCTCGCCCAGGCCCGCCGGATCGCGCTGGCCGCCCAGGGCTTCGCCGATCCGGCGCCGACCGGCGTGCCGACCCGCCGGCACCTGCGTCGGGTGCTGGACCGGGTCGGTCTGATCCAGATCGACTCGGTCAACGTCCTGCAACGCGCCCACTACCTGCCGCTGTACAGCCGGCTCGGCCCGTACCCGACCGAGCTGCTGGACCGGGCCGCCGGCCGCGCCCCCCGGGAGCTGTTCGAGTACTGGGGTCACGAGGCGTCGCTGATCCCGGTCGACCTGCAGCCGGCGCTGCGCTGGCGGATGGAGCGCGCGCACCGCGACGCCTGGGGCGGCATCCGTCGGATCGTCGTCGAGCAGCCCGACCTGGTCGACTGGGTACGCGCCGAGGTGCGTGCGCGCGGCCCGGTCACCGCCGCCGAGATCGAGCAGGACACGGTCCGCCCGACCGGCAACTGGGGTTGGAACTGGTCGGCGGTGAAGACCGCCCTGGAGTACCTGTTCTGGGCCGGCGAGATCACCTCCGCCGGGCGCAACGGTTCCTTCGCCCGCCGCTACGACGTGCCGGAGCGGGTCCTGCCACCCCGGGTGATGGCCGCGCCGACGCCCACCGAGGCACAGGCACACCGGCAGCTGGTCGAGATCGCCGCCGCCAGCCTCGGGGTGGCCGCCGAGCCGGAGCTGCGCGACTACTTCCGGCTCTCGGCGGCCGCCGTCCGGCCGGTCCTCGCCGACCTGGTCGCCGACGGCGTCCTGCGCCCGGTGCGGGTCGAGGGCTGGCGGCAGCCGGCATACCTGCACCACCGTGCCCGGCTGCCCCGCTGGGTGCGGGCCCGGACGCTGGTCAGCCCGTTCGACCCGCTGGTCTGGGAGCGGGCCCGCACCGAACGGCTGTTCGGGCTGCGCTACCGCATCGAGATCTACGTGCCGGCCGCGCAGCGGGTGCACGGCTACTACGTACTGCCGTTTCTCGACGGCGATCAGCTGACCGCGCTGGTCGACCTCAAGGCGGACCGGGCCGCCGGGGTGCTCCGGGTGCCCGCCGTCTGGGCCGTGCCGGCTGCCACGACGGACCCCGATCAGACCGCGGCGGCCCTGGCCGGCGAGCTGGCCCGGCTGGCCGGCTGGCTCGGCCTGGCTGCGGTCGTGCCACCAGTCACCGGTGACCTCGCCGGACCGCTCACCCGAGCCTTGGCCGCCGCCGGTGCGCCTGGTGCGGCCGGTGTACCGTGGGATTTCCCGGCCGAGGAGAGGGCGTGACGATGGCGGGTCAGGACGGCTCAGCGGTGAGTCAGGCCGCCGTGGACGATCCGGCGCCGCAGATGCAGCCTGGCGACCATGCGCACCCGGTCGACCATGCGTACCCGACCGGTTACGCGTACCAGCCGCAGCCGCAGCCGGATCGGCTGACCCGCCTGGTCAACCGGCTCTGGGCGCGGTCGCCGCGCTGGCTGGCCCCGCTGGCGGTGCTCGGCTGCATCGGCGCGGCCGCCGGCTACACGGTGATCACCGATCCGACCAACAGCGCCGCCGACGCGACGTCGACCTGCCTGATGAAGCTGACCACCGGGCTGGACTGCCCGGGTTGTGGTGGCACCCGGGCGGTCTGGTATCTACTCAACGCCGACCTCGGGGCGGCCGCCCGCCACCACATGCTGCTGGTGTTCGCGATCCCGTTCCTGTTCTACGTCTACGTCGCCTGGGCGGGTCAGCACATGCGGGCCTGGCGGTTGCCACAGCTGCAGCTCACACCCAGAGTCGTCGGCTGGTTCCTCGGTGCCTGGCTGGCGTTCTCGGTGCTGCGTAACCTGCCGTGGCCGCCGTTCACCTGGTTCTACGTCTGAGCTGGCGAGACGGGCTGGGCCGGCGGTCCGGCGATGTCCGTGTTGGCGCTGATGCTGGCGGGCAACTAGAGTCCGAGAAATGCCGGAAATCGTGTCGCCGCAGGTCACGCTGATCGCCTGGACCCATTTCGAGCCGCCCGCCGACGTCGACTGGTCCACCGACACCGACGGTGGCCAGGCACTGGCGGAGTTCGCCGGCCGAGCCTGCTACCAGTCGTGGCGCAAGCCAAACCCGGCGACCGCCACCAATGCCGGCTACCTGCGGCACATCCTGGACAGCGGTCACCTGTCGGTGCTGGAGCACGGCAGCGTCACCTTCTATCTGACCGGGATCTCCCGCTCGTTGACCCACGAGCTGATCCGGCACCGGCACTTCTCCTACTCCCAGCTGTCCCAGCGGTACGTGCCCGAGCGCGACGCCGCGATGGTCGAGCCGTCGGTCATCGCCGACGATCCGGAACTGCACCAGCAGTTCGTCGCCGCCGCCGAGGCGAGCGTGCGGGCCTACACCGAGCTGCTGGAAGGGCTCGAAAAGCGCTTCGCCGACGTGGAGAATCCGACGCTGCGTCGCAAACAGGCCCGACAGGCGGCCCGTGCGGTGCTGCCGAACGCCACCGAGACCCGGATCGTGGTCACCGGCAACTACCGGGCCTGGCGGCACTTCATCGGGATGCGGGCGACCGAACACGCCGATGTGGAGATCCGGGAGCTCGCGGTGGAGTGCCTGCGGCAGCTGCAGCGGGTCGCGCCGAGCGTGTTCGCCGACTTCGAGATCAGCGAACTGCCGGACGGTTCCGAGGTGGCCGCGAGCCCGTACACCCGACAAGGAGAGTAGATCTCACGCCGGTACCGGCAGCGCTGAAATCGCGGTGCGGCTGTCCGATAGGTTGTCGGTATGACGCAGCACCACCTAGCCGGTTCCGGGCCGGGGGCACCGGTTCCGTTCGGGCGGCTCCTGACCGCCATGGTCACCCCGCTGAGCGACGACGGCTCGCTCGACCTCGACGGTGCCGCCAGGCTGGCCAGCTACCTGGTCGACGAGCAGGCCAACGACGCCCTGGTGATCAGCGGGACCACCGGCGAGTCGCCGACCACGACCGACGAGGAGAAGGCGCAGCTGCTCCGGGTCGTCATCGAGACGGTCGGGGACCGGGCCCGGGTGGTGGCCGGGGTGGGCACCAACGACACCAGGCACACCATCGAGTTGGCCGCCGCCGCCGAGAAGGCCGGCGCGCACGGCGTGCTGGTGGTCACGCCGTACTACAACAAGCCGCCGCAGGCCGGGCTGGTCCGACACTTCACCGAGGTGGCCGACGCGACCGGGTTGCCGGTGATGGCGTACGACATCCCGCACCGCGCCGGTGTTGCCCTGACCAACGAGACGCTGGCCCGCATCGCCGAGCACGAGCGGATCGTCGCGGTCAAGGACGCCAAGGGAGACCTGGCCGCCACCTCCTGGGTGACCAGTCGTACGGACCTGGCGTTCTACTGCGGTGACGACGCGCTGACGTTGCCGACGCTGGCGATCGGCGGGGTCGGCCTGGTCGGTACCTCCACCCATTTGACCGGCGCGCTGACCAAGCAGATGATCGAGGCGTACGTCGCCGGGGACCACGCCGCCGCGTTGGCTCTGCACCGTCGGCTGCTGCCGTTGTTCACCGGGATCTTCCGCGGCCCGGGCACGATCCTGGTGAAGGCCGCGCTCGCCGTACTCGGCCTGCCCGCCGGCCCGGTGCGCTCACCGCTGGTCGACGCCACCGAAGCCGAGCTGGATCAACTGCGCACCGACTGCGCCGACGCTGGACTGGAGCTGCCGTGAGTCAGGCACACATTGAGCTGGCCCCGCCACCGGAGTTGCCGCCGGGCGGGCTGCGGGTCATCCCGTTGGGCGGGCTCGGTGCGATCGGGCGCAACATGACCGTCTTCGAGTTCGACGGCAAGTTGCTCATCGTCGACTGCGGGGTGCTGTTTCCGGACGTCGAGCAGCCGGGCGTCGACCTGATCCTGCCGGACTTCACCCCGATCCTGGACCGGCTTGCCGACGTCCAGGCGATCGTGCTTACCCACGGTCACGAGGACCACATCGGCGCGGTGCCGTACCTGCTCGCCCACAAGCCGGACATCCCGCTGGTCGGGTCGGAGTTCACCCTGGCGCTGGTCGAGGCGAAGCTGGCCGAGCGGCGCATCGACCCGTACACGCTGACCGTGCGGGAGGGCCAGCGGGAACGGATCGGGCCGTTCGAGTGCGAGTTCTTCGCGGTCAACCACTCCATCCCGGACGCGCTCGCGGTGGCCATCCGTACCCCTGCGGGTCTGGTGCTGCACACCGGTGACTTCAAGATGGACCAGTTGCCGCTGGACGGGCGGATCACCGACCTGGCTGGGTTCGCCCGGCTCGGTGCCGAAGGCGTCGACCTGCTGCTGTCGGACTCGACCAATGCCGAGATCCCGGGCTTCGTCACTCCGGAGCGCGAGATCGGGCCGGTGCTGGACTCGATCTTCGGCAAGGCCAAGGGTCGGATCATCGTGGCCAGCTTCGCCTCGCACGTGCACCGGGTGCAGCAGGTCATCGACTCGGCGTACGAGTACGACCGAAAGGTCGCGTTGATCGGCCGGTCGATGGTGCGCAACATGGGCATCGCCCGCGATCTCGGCCTGTTGCGGATCCCGACCGGGCTGGTCGTCGGGCTGGACGAGGCGACGACGTTGCCGCCGGACCGGATCGTGTTGATGTCCACCGGGTCGCAGGGCGAGCCGATGAGCGCGCTGGGTCGGATGGCGACCGGCGACCACCGGCACATCACCGTCGAGCCCGGGGACACGGTGGTGCTGGCCAGTTCCCTGGTGCCGGGCAACGAGACCTCGGTCTACCGGGTGATCAACCGGCTGTCCCGGGCCGGGGCGACAGTGATCCACAAGGAGACGGCGAAGGTGCACGTCTCCGGGCACGCGCCGGCGGGGGAGCTGCGTTACGTGCTCAACGTGGTGCGGCCGAGCAACCTGATGCCGGTTCACGGCGAGTGGCGCCACCTGCGGGCCCACGCCCGGCTCGGCATCGAGTCGGGCCTGGACCCCAAGCGGGTGGTGCTCTGCGAGGACGGCGACGTGGTCGACCTGGTCGACGGGCACGCCACGAAGGTCGGGCACGTGAAGAGCCGGTACGTCTACGTGGACGGTCTCGCGGTCGGTGACGTCAACGAGTCGCTGCTGACCGAGCGGCGCATCCTCGGCGACGGCGGATTCATCGCGGCGACCGTGGTGGTCGACTCGGTGACCGGGAAGGTGGTCGGTGGGCCGACCGTCTCGGCCAAGGGTTTCTCTGACGATCCGGAGGCGTTCAGCCCGGCCATCCCGTTGATCACCGAGGCGTTGGGGCGGGCGGCGGCCGACGGTATCACCGATCCGCACCAGTTGCAGCAGATCGTCCGGCGGGTGCTCGGCCGGTGGGTCAACGACGCGTACCGGCGCCGGCCGATGATCGTGCCGACCGTCGTGGAGGTCTGAAGACGGCGTGGTTCGCGCCGTCGGGGCTGACCGGGGCCGCCCGTTGGCGGCATACTGGGTGGACAGTTGCCTATCGTCGTCCGGAAGGACTGGCGTGCGTGACGATCCTGGCACCGGTGAGTCTCCGGCGGCAGCGCGGCGCCGGCTCAGGCTGGCGCTGCGCCGTGCCCGCGAGACGTCCGGTTTCACCCAGGGCAAGGTGGCCGAGGCCTTGGACTGGTCGGTCTCCAAGGTGAACCGGATCGAGAAGGGTGACGTCACGGTCTCCAGCACCGATCTTCGGGCGTTGTTGGAGTTGTACGGCGTCGTCGACCGGGAGCGGGCCGCTGGTTTGCTACACGACGCGCGGACGTCGCGGCTGCGCGGCTGGTGGGACGAGCCGCGCTACCGGGAGCATCTGACCCCGGCGATGCTGCAGTTGCTCCAGTTGGAGAGCGAGGCCAGCGCGATCCGGGTGTTTCAGCCGACGCTGATCCCCGGCATGTTGCAGACCCGGGAGTACGGCGAGTTCGTGCTGAACTTCTGGCGCAGCGAGCTGCCGGAGGCCGACCGGGTGCTGCGGTTGGAGGCCCGGCTGCGCCGTCGCGAGCACGTGTTGGACCGGCCGGACCCGCCGGAGTTCCAGTTGGTGATCGACGAGTCGGTGCTCTGGCGCACGATCGGCGGTCCACAGGTGATGGCCGGGCAGTTCGCCCATCTGCTGCAGCTGATGTGTCGACCCAACGTACGGGTGCGGATCGCGCCGTTCGCCGATGCCGCGATCATGGCGATGCTTGCCCCGTTCACGCTGCTCGACTTCGGCGACGAGGACAATGCGCTGCTCTACCGCGAAGGCATTCTGTTGGACGAGATCGTGCACGCCGCCCAGCGGATCAGCCGGCACCGCGGCTACTTCGCGCTCATCTGGGAGTCGGCGCACGAGGAGGCCGCCTCGGCCAGGCTGATCGCCGAGCGGGCAGCGGCCCTGGCGACAGACGGGTTGCCGACGGAAGAAACCTGACGTTCAGCACCTTGTTTTTGCTACGAAGAAGCGTAAAAACGGGCACAATGCTGAAAAATTGGCATAAGTCCGAGAGGTGGATGACGCGATGTTGCGGGCAGACCAAGGATGGCGACGGAGCAGCCGGTGTGACACCAACGCCTGCGTCGAAGCGGCGGCAACGAGCGCTGGCGTCGAGTTGCGGGACTCAGCCGATCCAGCCGGCCCGCGTCTGGAGTTCGGTGAGGGCGGCTGGCGAACGTTCCTGCGCGGACTCGCCCAAGGCGAACTCGCCACGCCAGCGGCCCACCCGAGGTGAGGTTTCGCCGCGCCGGTGGAGACCGGGTGGAGGCCGGTCTCCACCGGCGCGGCCGCCCGGTTGTACGCGCTCCGGTCCTAGCCGGTTCATTCGTCTGATTGTGACATTCTGCATCGCGAATCGACTGATCCATTGATGGATGTCTCCCGTACCACCGCCCGGTACCTCCGAATGCGGTAGCGGAAGGAGACACGGATGCGACGCCGACGACTCAGCACTGCAGGGGTGACCGTGGCTGCGGTGGGGGTTCTCGCGTTCGTCACCCTGCCGCCGGTTCCTACCGGTACCGGGTCGAGTCCGGTCAAGGCGTGGGTGGATACCTCCTCGGGTTTTCGGTGAACTGACCGCCACCCGCCGCGCCGTCCCCGGGGACCGCCCTCCCCGGGGACGGCGCACCCACCCGTCCGACTCCCTGAGTACGCGTACCCTCCCGCCAACCCGAGGTCGTTCCTAACCTGGCAGGCGGGGAGGATTCGTGATGGGCTATCGGCTGTTGACCACCGTCATTCTGGCGCTGCACTTCGGGTTCCTGGCTTACCTGGTGTTCGGCGGCTTCCTCGCCTGGCGGTGGCCACGCACGATCTGGCTGCACCTCACCGCTGCGGGCTGGGGGGTGCTGGTGGTGGCGGCCAACCTGAGCTGCCCGCTGACGTCGGCCGAGCACTGGTCGCGCCGGCAGGCCGGCCAGGTCGGCTTCGACGAAGGGTTCGTCGACCGGTACCTGACCGGCGTGGTCTACCCCGACGGGTACGCCGGCCTGGCCCGTCTGGTGGTCGCCCTGGTCGTGGCGGTCAGCTGGGCCGGGTTGGTCAGGGCAGCTCGGCGACGGCGTCCGCGAAGCTGACCCCGGTAGCGATCGCCGCACTGACGAGTACGGCGATCTGCGCGCCGCTGACGCCGTACTCCAGGTCGGTGCTGACGTCGCCAGCGAGGATCAGCTCCCCGTTTCCGGTGTCGTGCACGTAGACCTTCGGCAACAGCCGGTCGTGGTTCCACGCGTTGCAGAACTGGAACGCCTCGGCCAGCCGACTGGCGGGCAGCCGCCGGTCCGCCATCATCCGGACGTGCAGGATCTCGTGCTCCTCGCCGAGGCGCTCGAAGTGGATCACCGCACACCCCCACTTGCCGCCGACAACCCCGCTCTCATCGACGAAGTACCGGTCGCCGCGTTCGTTGAGCGCGCCGGTGATGCCCTCCAACGTCAGCGGCGCGACCACATCGGACACGCCCCCTGGAGGTGGTCCACCCACTCCCGAAGCGTTGCCGACCGGCTGCTCGGCGGGCAGTTCGACGGTGTCGACGAGCGGTTCGGCGGCCAGCCAGCCGGCGATCCGCCTCGACTGGTGGTCGGTGCCGTTACGGGCGTCGAAGCGGGCCGCCAGGTCACCGGCGGCGGCGGCGAGTTCGACGCCGAGCGCCTCGACGGTCGGGTCGGTCGCCGGTCGGTCGCCGTGCTCCGGCCGGTGCACGACCCGTTCGCCAAGACCGGTGGCGGTGGCGAGCCGGCAGACCAAAGCGGCGGCGGCGGCGAACTCCATCGCCGAGGCGTCGTCGTACGGGCGGTCGAACCACTCCAGGTGCTCGGCGAGGATCTCCAGTCCGCGTTCGTGGTGGTTGGTCAGCGCGCAGAACCGCAGGTGCTCGGCGAGGTACGGGAAGGCGTCGCGTTCGTGGCGGTGCCGACGGTACGCGCGAACGTGCGCCTGGGCCGCCTCGGCGTACCGGCCGAGCCGCAGGTACGGCATGATCACCACGACCAGCGCCTTCTCCGGCTGCTCGGTGCAGCCGAGGGCCCCGCTGAGCACCGGCTCGGCCACCGCGAGAGCCTCGGCCCACTCGCCCCAACCGGCGAGCAGGTCGGCCTGCCGCGACGGGTCACAACCGGCGCAGTCGCTGTTCTCGTCGCGTTCGGCGGTCCGCCAGCGGTCCAGCCACTGCCGGGCCTGCGTCTCGTCGCCGACATGGTCGGCGATCTTGCAGCGCAGGTTGTAGACCGCCTGCAGACTCTGTCCGCTGGCGGTGAACCGGCGTTGCATGTCGTCGAGCGCGGCCTCGGTCTGCGCCAGACCCACCCGTGGGGTGCTGCGCAGGGTGGCGACCGCCCACTTGTGGTACCAGCGCAGGAGTTCGGCGTCCCAGGGCTCGAACAACTCCGGGTGCCGGTCGAACGTGTTCAGGCACCACCCGAACGACGGCAGCATCCGCCACCGTTCGGTGTGGTTGTTGTACGTGTCGATCAGGGCCATCCGGGCGTCGAAGCCGAGCCGGATGTGACCGGCGGCGTCGGCGTGCGCGGCGATCCGCTCCAGCTCGGTGATCTTGCCGTCACCGTCGGGCAGGTCGGTCGCCTCGTTCAACGCCTGGATCAACTCGTCGGCGGTCACGGGGTCTCCTCGGCGGGGGTGCCCGGCCCAGCGGTCGGGTCGGTGAATGCCTGGTCCAGCAGGGCCAGGAACGATCGGTTGAGGGCGGCGCTGTCGACTGCCCGCAGCGGATGGTGCCCGGCGAGCAGCGCCTGACCGTAGAGCGCCTCCACGGCGTGCCGCAACGCCGCTCCCGGTGGGTGACCGGCGAGTCGGCGGATCAGCGGGTGTCGCCAGTTGAACACCAGCTCCGGGCGGTGGTCCACGTCGACGTCGGCGAACGCGGACAGCACGTCGGACCAGAGCTCGTCGGAGCCTTCCTGGCCGCGCCGGATACTGTCTTGCTCCTGTGCTGCCCGGCCGAGGACGTACAGGGCCGGCACGGTGACCGGGTCGAACTGGCGCAGCTGCGGGACGCAGTCCAGTTCGGCAAGTACCGACCGGGCGGCGGCCAGCAGGTTGGCGGCCAGCGCCAGCTGCCCGGGGGACAGTGTCTCCAACCGGGCGGCGAGCTCACCGGGGTCGAGCCGGCGGGTGCGGATCGCCGGGTCGAGGCGGGGCAGCCGTTGCAGGATCTCGGCGTCGTAGGCGTAGCCGGCGTTGACGATCGGGGTGCCGGCGGCGGAGGCGATCGCGGCGAGCGACCGGAACTCGTCGACGGTCTCCACGTACCGGATCATCGACAGGTGCTGACGGAACGTCCGCAGCGGCATCATTCCGCGACTGGTCTCGAACGGCAGCCAGGAGTCGACCAGCCGCAGCATCTCGTCGTCGCGTACGGCGAGCGCCTTGACGCCGAGGTGGTGCACCCGCAGGAAGGTGGCGAGCCGCTCGGGGTGGCTGACGGAAAGCTCCAACAGCCAGTCGCGAATCTGTCCGCCCAACCCCTGCCGCACCGCGCTGAGCAGGTCGTCCTCGTAGAGGGCCTCTCGGCTGGCGGTCGGGCGCAGCACCGTGGTGTCGACCACGCAGCGGACGAAGAACGCCCAATCCGGTAGCAGCTTACGGGCGTCGTCGCTGAGTAGCATCCGCTTGAGGTAAACCCGGTGGCTGCCCTGCCCGACGGTGGCGGCCGACGGCAGCACGAAACCGACACCGACCAGTCCGGCCTCCGGCACCCGCAGGTCGAGCACGTCCATCGGCCTGGCGCCGAGCACGGTGGTGCCGTAATCGAGCAGCGCTTCGCGGCGTCGCTGCGGGTCGTCGTAGACGATCTCCCACGGCGCCTGCGGCTCGGTCAGCCGGACCGGCTCGGCCGCAGGCGGGGCGAACAGCACCGGTACGTCCAACAGATGCGCGTACCCGGTCACCAGCTCGCGGACCTGGGCCGGGGCCAGCCACGGACCGGCGTCGGCGCGTGGGCGCAGCGTGACGCTGGTGCCGATGTCGTCGCGGGCGGTGTCGTCGATCTCGGTGGTGTAGCGCCCGTCGGCGTACCCGGTCCAGCGCACCGCCGGGCCGCCGTGCGCCGAACGGGTCACCACCTCGACCGCGTCGGCGACCATGAAGCACGACAGCAGGCCGATGCCGAACTGGCCGAGGAAGTCCTGCCGGGCGAAGCCCAGGTCGTCGCGTTTGGAGGTACGCCCGACGCTGGCCAGGAAGGTGTGCACCTGCGACTCGGTCAGCCCGATGCCGTCGTCGTGCACCCGCAGCACACCGTCGGGGGACGGCTCGATCGTGACCGCGCCGCCGGACCAGTCGGGTTCGACCTCACGGCGGGCGGTGATCGCGTCGGTGGCGTTCTGCACCAGTTCCCGGGCGAACACCCGCGGGCTGGCGTAGAGGTGGTGGCTGAGCAGGTCGACGATGCCCCGCAGGTCGACCTGGAAACGGTGCTCCATCGGATCAGTGCGCCAACTCGGCGACGGCGTCGGAGACCTGGCAACCGGTGGAGATGCCACAGCTGATCAGGTGGTCGAGCTGGGCTGGCGTGACGCCGCGTTCCAGGTCGGTGACCAGCTCACCGACGATGTGGGCGGTGCCGTCGTCGTCGACGTGGACGAAGGACTTGGGCCACAGCCGGTCGTGGTTCCACGCGTTACAGAACGCGTACAGCGTCGGCACGTCGTCCACGGTGAACGTGGTCGCCGCAATGGTACGGATCCGCAGCAGTTCGCCCTGCGGCCCGAGTCGGGAGAAAAAGATCACGTTGTCGTTCCAGCGGCCGACCAGGTCACCGTCGTCGTCGATCTGGAAGCGGTACTCGCGGGCGGTCAGCACCTCGGCGACGAACTCGGTGGTCAGCGGTCGCAGGACCTGCATCTCACCGCCACCGGCGGGCGCATCCGACAGGTCGTCTGGGTCCGGCGGGGGCATTGGTGTTCCTTTCAAACGGGCGGGGCCAGTGGGGGTCGACGCGGGCGGGGCGTCGGCAGCTCGGCCGTGGGGGACGGTAGGGCCGATCGGAATGGTGGCACAGCCGCGCCGACGTCCGGGGCCCGGACACGGCCGCCGTGGCGAAGACGGTCGCGGACACGGCTGGAAAAAGCGAGGATTCGTACGCCGTGCGGGCTACCGTGTGACTCTATGGCGGGCCGTACCTCCCAGGCGAGTCGGCGGCGTGGCGGGTCGACGACCCGGGGCGCCACCGCCAGCCGTGCCCGGACGCCGGCCCGGAAGCGTCCGGTGGCCCGCAGACGTCCGGCCCGCAGCTCGCCCGCGGTGTTGGTGGGGCGGGCCGTCGGCGCTACCTGGATGGGCCTGGCCCACGGTGTCGGCTGGGCGGTCCGGGCTGCCGGGCGCCGGGCGGCGACCGCCCGCGATCTGGGGCCGGAGCATCGCCGGGACGGCGCCGGGCTGTTTCTGCTCGGGTTGGCGATCCTCACGTCGATGGCGGTCTGGTTCAGTGCGGCCGGGCCGTTCGGTCTGCGCGTCGCGGACTCGTTGCGGCTGTTCGTCGGCGCGATCGCGGTCGCGGTGCCGCTGCTGCTGCTGATCGGCGCGGTTCGCCTGATGCGCGATCCGCCGGAGGAGCCGGAGCCCCGGGGACGCGGGGTGGTCGGCTGGTCGGCGATGCTGGTCGGCACCGCCGGCCTGTTGCACATCGGCCAGAGTCCGGCCGACGACCTGCAGCGGGACTATGCCGGTGGGCTGATCGGGCTCGGTATCGGTGAGGTGTTGCAGCGGTCGGTGAGCTACTGGGTCGGCGTACCGTTGCTGATTCTGTTGTTGATCTTTGGTTTGCTGGTGGTGACGGCCACCCCGATCAACAAGATCCCGGAGCGGCTGGGCCTGCTCGCGGGCGTGGTGACCGGGCGCGGCCCGGATGCCGGCGCTGACGGCGACGCCACCGGCGGTGCTGCCGACGACGGCGAAGGGCCGGATCCGGACCGGGCGCGGCGGCGGCCGGCCCGGCGGCGGCAGGCGAGCCGCACCGCGGACGCCGACGCGGGTCCGTCGCCCGACCCGGGTGTCCGGGACGACCTGCTCGACCTGCAGGAGACCATCGAGTTGCCGCGCAAGTCGCCGGCCAGGGTGCCGGCGACCCGCAAGTCGGTCGAGCCGCCGGAGCACTCACCGGTGCCGACCCGGGCCGAGCAGTTGGCGATCACCGGCCTGGCCGGCGACTACACGTTGCCGCCGCCGAAGCTGCTGAGCACGGGTCCGCCGGCCAAGACCCGCAGCAAGGCCAACGACGAGGTGATCGCGGCGCTGCAGGGGGTGTTCGAGCAGTTCGACGTCGACGCCGCGGTGACCGGGTTCACCCGTGGTCCGACGGTCACCCGGTACGAGGTCGAGCTCGGCCACGGGGTCAAGGTCGAGCGGATCACCCAGCTGTCGCGCAACATCGCGTACTCGGTGAAGTCACCGGACGTGCGGATCCTCAGCCCCATCCCGGGCAAGAGCGCGGTCGGGGTGGAGATACCGAACACCGACCGGGAGGATGTCGCGCTCGGTGACGTGCTGCGTTCCCGGGCGGCCAGTGCCGACCACCATCCGATGCTGGTGGCCCTCGGCAAGGACATCGAGGGCGGCTACGTGGTCGCCAACCTGGCGAAGATGCCGCACATCCTGATCGCCGGGGCGACCGGGGCCGGCAAGTCGTCCTGTTTGAACTCGTTGCTCGTCTCGATCCTCACCCGGGCCACCCCGGATGAGGTGCGGCTGCTGCTGATCGACCCGAAGCGGGTCGAGATGACCGGCTACGAGGGCATCCCACACCTGGTCACCCCGATCGTCACCAACCCGAAGAAGGCGGCGGAGTCGCTGGAGTGGGTGGTGCGCGAGATGGACATGCGCTACGACGACCTGGCCGCCAACGGCGTGCGGCACGTCGACGACTACAACCGCAAGGTCCGGGCCGGGGAGATCACCGCGCCACCAGGCAGCGAGCGGGAGATCCGGCCGTATCCGTACCTGCTGGTGATCGTCGACGAGCTCGCCGACCTGATGATGGTCGCGCCGCGCGACGTGGAGGATTCGGTGGTCCGGATCACCCAGCTGGCCCGGGCGGCCGGCATCCACCTGGTGCTGGCGACCCAGCGGCCGTCGGTGGACGTGGTGACCGGTCTGATCAAGGCGAACGTGCCGTCGCGGCTGGCCTTCGCCACCTCGTCGTTGTCGGACTCCCGGGTCATCCTGGACCAGCCGGGCGCGGAGAAACTGATTGGTCGCGGCGACGGGCTGTTCCTGCCGATGGGGGCCTCCAAGCCGCTGCGGATCCAGGGCGCCTGGGTCACCGAGAAGGAGATCGACGACATCGTCACCTTCTGCAAGAAGCAGCGGGAGCCCGAGTTTCGCCCGGACGTGCTGACCGTCGCCCAGGAGAGCAAGAAGAAGATCGACGAAGACATCGGTGACGACCTCGAGGTGCTGGTGCAGGCGATCGAGCTGGTGGTGACCTCGCAGTTCGGGTCGACGTCGATGTTGCAGCGCAAGTTGCGGGTCGGCTTCGCCAAGGCGGGGCGGCTGATGGACCTGATGGAAACCCGGGGCATCGTCGGCCCGTCGGAGGGGTCCAAGGCGCGCGACGTGCTGGTCAAGCCGGACGAGCTGGCGGAGGCGTTGGCCGCGCTGCGCGGAGTCGAGGCGGGCTGAGAAAAAGTGGTACGGTCGTACGAATTGGTGCGCCCGTACCACTTGGAGGTTTGTCGTGGCCTGGATCGTGCTGGCCGTCGCCGGGGTGCTGGAGACCGGATTCGCCCTCGCGCTCAAGCAGAGCGCCGGATTCACCCGGCTGGTCCCGTCGGTCTTCTTTGTCGCCTTCGCCGCCGGCAGCTTCGGGCTGCTCTCCCTGGCGCTGCGCGACCTGCCGGTCGGCACCGCGTACGCGGTCTGGACCGGCATCGGCGCGGCCGGGACCGCGGTCGTCGGGATTCTCTGGTACGGCGACCCCAGCCACGCCGGCCGGCTGGTATCCATCGCGCTGATCGTCGCCGGCGTCGTCGGGCTCCGGCTGTTCCACGGCGGCTGAGATGGCCATCACCGGCAAGGGTGCCCTCCGCCGCGCCGCGCTGCTCGCCGCTGCCTGCGAACTGCTGCAGGAGGTCGGCTTCGACCAGATCAGCCATCGGACGGTGGCGACCCGGGCCGGGCTGCCACTCGCCGCCACCACCTACTACTTCGCGACCCTGGACATCCTGCTCGCCGCCGCCACCCAGGAACTGCGCAGCCGGCATCTGCGGGCCGGCCGCGAGATCGTCGACGCGACCGGTGCCGGGCTCTGCCCGCCGGACCGGCTGGCCGAGGTGGTGATCGCCATCCTGGTCGGCGACCTGGTCGACCCGCCACCAGCCCGGGTGAGCGCGCTCTACGAACGGTTCCTGCAGGCTGGCCGGCGACCTGCCGTCCGTCCGGTGGTCCGGGACTGGAACACCGGTCTGGTCGACCTGCTGGCCGACCTGCTGCACCGGGTCGGCTACCCACCCCCGCCCGACGGCGCCCGGACGCTGCTCGCGCTCGCCGACGGCATCCTGCTCAGCGAACTGGCCGAAGGCGGGGACACCGCGCTCGATCAGGCACGCCGCCGGCTGGCCGTGGCGCTACCGACGGTGACCGGGACCCCGGTGGGACGGCCGGGCTGACCGCCGGTCCGTCTCTTGAGCGGTTGCTCGGGACGGCACTGGGACGCCGCGGCCCTGCGGACCGGTACCCTCGTCAGGTGTCTGCGTTTCTCCCGACCCCACCGCCGCCCTCCGGCCGGCGAGTCGCCCTGCTCACCCTGGGCTGCGCCCGCAACGAGGTCGACTCGGAGGAGTTGGCGGCACGACTGGACTCCGACGGCTGGCAGGTGACGACCGACGCCGACGGTGCCGACGTGGTGGTCGTCAACACCTGCGGCTTCATCGACAAGGCCAAGCAGGACTCCGTGCAGACCCTGCTCGACGCCGCCGACACCGGGGCCAAGGTGGTGGCGGCCGGTTGCATGGCCGAGCGGTATGGCCGGGAGCTCGCCGATCAGCTGCCTGAGGCGCAGGCCGTGCTCAGCTTCGACGACTACCCGGACATCTCCGGCCGGTTGACCGCTGTCCTGGCCGGCGAGGCGATACCCGCGCACGTCCCCCGGGACCGCCGTCAACTGCTGCCGCTGACCCCGGTGGCCCGCCAGCGGTCCGGTGTCGTGGTCCCCGGGCACGCGGTGGTCGACGAGCGGACGCCGGCACACCTGCGGGCGGTGCTGCGCCGTCGGCTGGACACCGGCCCGGTCGCCTCCCTCAAACTCGCCAGCGGCTGCGACCGCCGGTGCAGCTTCTGCGCCATCCCGGCCTTCCGCGGCGCGTTCGTCTCGCGTACGCCCGACGAACTGCTCGCCGAGGCGCACTGGCTGGCCGGCACCGGCGTGCGTGAGCTGGTGCTGGTGAGCGAGAACTCCACGTCGTACGGCAAGGACCTCGGCGATCCCCGGGCGCTGGAGAAGCTGCTGCCGCAGCTCGCAGCGGTCGACGGCATCGTCCGGGTCCGGGTCAGCTACCTGCAGCCGGCGGAGACCCGGCCTGGTCTGGTCGAGGCGATCGCGACGACCGACGGCGTGGCGCCGTACTTCGATCTGTCGTTCCAGCACGCCAGCGAGCCGGTGCTGCGCCGGATGCGCCGGTTCGGCTCGACCGGGCGGTTTCTCGACCTGTTGGCCTCCGCCCGGTCGCTGGCACCGCAGGCCGGTGCCCGGAGCAATTTCATCGTCGGCTTTCCCGGTGAGACCCGGGCCGACGTCGAGGAACTGGTCCGGTTCCTGTCCGCCGCCCGGCTGGACGCGGCCGGGGTGTTCGACTACAGCGACGAGGAGGGCACCGAAGCCGCCGACCTGCCCGGCAAGGTGCGGGCGGCGACCGTCAAACGCCGGTACGACCGGATCAGTGCGCTGGTCGAGGAGCTGTGCGCGCAGCGGGCCGAGGAACGGGTGGGCGGCACCGTCGACGTGTTGATCGATACGGTCGAGGCGCTGCCCGATTCGGACGACCCGCTGGTCGAAGGGCGCGCCGCACACCAGGCACCGGAGGTGGACGGCTCGACGACCCTCGTCGCGTCCGGGCACCGGACGGCCGGCGGCAGGTCGGTGGAGCTGGTTGGGCTGCGCCCCGGCGACCTGGTGCGGGCCACGGTGACCGGCACCGAAGGGGTGGACCTGACCGCGGTGCCGGTCGAGGTGCTCTCGCCGGCGGCCAGGGGCCAGTCGCTGTCGACCGTGGCCAGGTGAGCGGATGTCCGAGTCGGGCGCTCCTGCCGGTACGCGTCCGGTGGTGCCGGCTGTTCCGGTAGTCAACGCCGCGAACGCGCTCACCGGCCTGCGCATGGTGCTGGTGCCGGTCTTCGTGGCCTTCGTGGTGGCATCCGAGATGACCCATCCGGGCTGGCGGATCGCCGCCTGTCTCACCTTCGTGGTCGCCTCGGCCACCGATCTGGTGGACGGCTGGATCGCCCGCCGGTACGCGCTGGTGACCTCCTTCGGCAAGGTCGCCGATCCGATCGCCGACAAGGCGCTGACCGGTACCGCCCTGGTGCTGCTGTCGGGGTACGACCTGGTTCCCTGGTGGGTGACCGGGCTGATCCTGGTGCGGGAGCTGGGGATCACGCTGGTCCGGTTCTGGGTGTTGCGCCACGGGGTGATCGCGGCCAGTAGAGGTGGCAAGGTGAAGACCGCGCTGCAGATCACCGCTATCGTCTGGTACCTGCTGCCGCTGCCGACGGCACTCGCCGCGGTGGCCCCGTGGGTCATGGGGGCGGCGCTGCTCGTGACGGTGGCCACCGGAGGGGACTACCTGGTCCGGGCGCTGCGGCTACGCCGTCCGTCGGTTGGCGGGCAGCCGTGAGCGGGCACGGGTGAGCGAGGGTCTCGCCGGCCCGGACGCTCCCGACGGCGGTGATCTCGGTGTCGACCGGCCGGCCGCAGGTAGCCCGGCGGCGGCGGTGGTGCACGCCCTGACCGAGCGGGCACAGACGCTGGCGGTTGTCGAGTCGCTCACCGGCGGGCTGCTGGCCTCGGCGTTGGTCGACGTGGCGGGAGCCAGCGCGGTGTTCCGCGGCGGGCTGGTCGTCTACGCGACCGACCTGAAGGCGTCGCTGGCCGCAGTGCCGGCCGGGCTGCTGGCGCAGCGGGGTCCGGTCGACCCGGACGTGGCGTTGGCAATGGCCGAGGGCGGCCGGGTCCGCTGCGCGGCGGACTGGGCGCTGGCCACCACCGGGGTCGCCGGTCCCCAGCCGCAGGGCGGCAAACCGGTCGGTCGCCTGTATGTCGCGGTGGTCGGACCGGGTGTCCGGCAGGTGCGTCGGCTGGACCTCGGTCGGGGACGCGACGCGGTGCGCGCGGCGAGTGTCACCGCTGCGTTGCGTCTGTTGATCCTGCAGCTGCGGGGTCTGCCGCCGGCCGAGGGGACATAACTCGCATCCTGTCGATTCCGCGCCCTGAATCTCATTCGTACGTCAGGGTGGGGTGTCGATCGGTTGGCTAGCGGATAAGGTTGCGGGAAGCCTCCGGCACTAGCCGGCCGGTCCCGATCAGGGGGAGGTGCGATGGTCCTGCTACGCCGCGTCATCGGTGACGCGCTGCGTGCCCGCCGGCAGGGTCAACGCCGGACCCTGCGGGAGGTCTCCACCGCCGCGAACGTCAGCCTCGGCTATCTCTCCGAGATCGAGCGTGGCCAGAAGGAAGCCTCGAGCGAGCTGCTCGCGGCGATCTGCGACGCGCTCGGTGCCAAGCTCTCCGAGATTCTGCGTGATGTCAGTCACACTGTCGCCGATGCGGAGCAGGTGCAAGGGGTTCTGGTGGCGGTGCCGGAGCAATCCGCGCCACCGACCGACGCCCACCGCCGCCCGGAGCCGCCGGTCACCGCCCGGTCCGGTTCGGCGCTGCGGCCCGACACCGAGGCCGGTCGGGTCGCCGCAGAACGCGGCGAGGATATGGTCCACCAGGTCGCGACCGAGGACGGCGTGACGGTTTCCGTGCGCAACGACTCCCCGCTCAAGACGACGCTACGGGCGACGCGACGGGTGTCGCACGCCGGCGGCCGGGAGCGCGATGTCGTCTGTGCCGCCTGATCCGCTACGCCGGGACACCGCCGAGCCCGCGGCGCGCGGGCGATCGCGCCGCGCGGAGCGGGCCGCCGCAGGTCCGTGGTTGGCCAGCGCTGGATCCGGGCCACTAAGGTTGATCCCCTACCGGCGTACCCTGCGGAATTCCCACTGACGCCCCATGACGCCGTGGCGGCGGCCTGGGACGATGGCATGGGGTGCGTCGCACCACTGCCCGGGTCGGGTCTGATCAGTGCCCGACCGTAAGCGCCGATAGTGAGGGGATACCGCGGACATGGCGAACCCGTTCGTCAAGGGTTGGCGCTACTTGATGGCGTTGTTTGGGGCCAAGATAGATGAGCACGCCGATCCGAAGATTCAGATCCAGCAGGCGATCGAGGACGCCCAGCGCCAGCACCAGGGGCTGGTCCAGCAGGCCGCCGCGGTGATCGGCAACCAGCGTCAGCTGGAGATGAAGCTGTCCCGGCAGATGGGCGAGGTCGAGCGACTGCAGGGGATGGCCCGGCAGGCGCTGGTGCTGGCAGACAAGGCACGTGCCGCCGGGGACGAGGCTGAGGCGAACAAGTACGAGCAGACCGCGCAGACGCTCGCCACCCAGCTGGTCTCCGGTGAGCAGTCGATGGAGGACCTCAAGACCCTGCACGACCAGTCACTCGCCGCCGCCACTCAGGCTCGTCAGGCGGTGGAGAACAACCAGATGATCCTGCAACAGAAGCTCGCCGAGCGGACGAAGCTGCTCAGTCAACTCGAGCAGGCCAAGATGCAGGAGACCGTGGCAGCCTCACTGGAGTCGATGTCGGCGCTCGCGGCGCCGAAGAACACTCCGTCGCTCGACGAGGTGCGCGACAAGATCGAGCAGCGGTACGCGACCGCGATGGGCCGGGCCGAACTGGCGGGAAACTCGGTCGAGGGACGGATGCTGGATGTCCAGAAGTCGACCCTGGACATAGCTGGCTCCTCGCGCCTCGACCAGATCCGGGCCAGCATGGCCGGGGACAAACTCGCCGGAGCGCAACCGTCGCCTGCCGTCGAGTCGACCCCGACCGCCGACGGTGCCAGCGTCGCCCGTCTCGACCAGCTACGCGCCTCCATGGCGAAGGACAACAACACCGGTGACGCCAGCGCGGCCAGCTGATCGCTGCCGACGCGGTATCCAGCCGGCCGCCGGGGAGGAGCAACAGTGGCAGATCCACGTACCCGCTACTTCCGCAACCTGCGCCGGCTGCGTCGGTCCGCCCGCCGCTGGAGCGTGTTCGCCGGCGGTTTCGGCGGAGCGGCGGCGGTGCTGGTGCCGCTCGGCGGTGTCAGCCCGGTCGACGCCTGCTGGGCCGCGGCGGCCGGTGCCAGCACCGCGCTGGCGTTTTGGCGGTGGTCCGACCTGCGTGCCCTGACGGCGCAACCACCCCCGCCTGCGCCCGATCCGGCCATCGCGGCCGAACAGGCCCGGCTCAGGATCGTCGCGTCGGTCGAGCGCAATCCACTGGGCCGGGCCGCCGTCGGCGGGATCCGTCGCCAGCAGGCACTGCTCGCGCTGCGCGGCACCGCCGCCGCCGACTCCTGGTCGCGGCTCGATCGCGCCTCGCGTACCCTCGCCGGGCTGGCACCCCGGCTGACCGGACCGGGCGAGCCGGCCCAGTTGGAAGCGGCGGTGGCCGAAAGATCTCTGCGTGACCTGGCATACCGGGTCGCCAGCGTGGAGAAGGCATTGCGGCTCGCGCCGGCCGACGCCACCCTGGCCAACTCCCACCGGGTCCTCGTCGAGCAGTTGGCGACCGGAATCGTGGCCTACGAGGGCCTGGTCGCGGCCGCCGCGAACTACGTCGCCGAGGACGGCCGCGCGGCCGATGAAGATCCCTCGGTGTCCCGGCTCACCGAGGCCAGCGACCTGCTGCGGGGGGTGGCGGCAGGGCTGGCCGAGCTGCGTCGCCACGCTGATCCGGCTGGCAGTTCGGGCACCAGTAGCTGACCCTGCCGGCCAGCTCGGCCCGACGTACCGTGGTGCCGCAGCGGCGACACGGCCGATGCGCCCGGCCGTACACGTAGGTGGCCTCCTGCGGCAGCCCGGTGATGGTGCGGCGGCTGCGACCCCGGTTCGCCAGCAACAACCGGTGTGCCAGTTCGACCAGCGCCGTCAGATCGGGCACCTCGCGCACCGGCGTCCACGGCGCGACGCCACGCAGGAACAGCACCTCACATGCGTACACGTTGCCGACGCCGGCCAGGTTCCGCTGGTCGAGCAGGCCCTCGGCGACCGTGACGTCGGGCTGAGCGGCCAACCTCCGTACCGCCTCGGCCGCATCCCAGTCGGCGCCGAGCAGGTCGGGCCCCGACCCTGCGGTCAGCTCCGCCTCCCGGGCCGTCTGCACGACAACCAACTCGTGCAGGTGGTAGCCGACGGCGGCGGCGTCCGTGGTGCGCAGCACGGCTCGGATCAGGTGCGCGGGCCGCGAAGCCCAGCGTTGCCCGCTGCGGTAGACCCGCCAACTGCCGTCCATCCGTAGGTGTGAGTGCAGCGTGAACCGGCGGTCGTCCGGCGCGGCCAGCCGGATGAGTAGGTGTTTACCCCGGCTGAGGCAGTCCAGTGCGACCCAGCCGGTCAGTTCGACGGTGGCCAGCCGAGGGACTCGAAAATCACTACCGGTCAGTCGGCGGCCGGCCAACGCCGCCCGTAATACCTGGGCGGTGTTCCAGACGGTGTCGCCTTCGGGCACGTGTCCATCTTGCCGCAGGATGGACGCCCGAACAGACGACACCGGGGGGCGGAGAAGATCCGCCCCCCGGTGCAGGTCGTCGGCCAGCGGTCCGGATCGTCCTCGACGCCCGACCCGCCGGTACCTGAAGGTCAGTATCGTCGTCGGAACACCGCGAAGGTGGCACCGGTGCCGAGGAGTAGCGCCCCGCCCAGGATCACCCAGATGACGGTGGAGCTGATCCCGCTGCCCAACTCGGCGTTCGCCTTGACCGCCGCGAACATGCTGTCGTCGGGCGGCGCAGGCATCGCCACCGGCGGCAGCTCCTCGTAGCGCACCAGCCCAGTGCTCTCCAGCAGGCTCATATGAGTCTGAACGAAGCCGTTGGCGTCCTGTGCCAACTGCCGGACCACATCGTTGCGGGTGCTGGCCCGTACCGCTCCGATGACCGGGAAGATGTTGCCGTGCGCGGCCCGGAGCCGGTCGACGAAGTAGCGGTCGAACCGTGCGCCGGTTGCCGTCTTCATCTCGTTGACGAAGCCCTGCTGAGTCGGGGTGGCGTCGGTGGGCAGCTCCACCCCGAGCTGGTTCGCCGCCTCGACGACGAGTAGGTCCAGCTCGATGTGCTGCGCGGCGATCTCGGCGCCGACCTCCCGGACCCGCTGCGTGCTGCCCTTCTCCGCGGCCAGTTGGCCGGCGGGGATCTCCCACAGGCCGGCCAGCCGAACCCCATTGAGTAGCGCGATGTCGGCGGCACCGAGCTGAGTTGATCCGGACTGCTGGGCCTGGGCGACGCCGGGCAGGACGAGCAGTCCGGCGACCAGACCCACGAGGGCCGCCGTGAGTCGGCGCGGGGTGCGTGCCGCAGATCGTGCCCGAACCATAGTTACTCAACCTCCGAGTGGGGACCATAGAGGAGTTAGTGATCGATCAGAACGTTATGCCGGATACCCGTTCGCCGTCAATGCTCCGGGCCGGAAATTGTCAAACTTTGGCTACGTCTAATCGCTTGCTGTGGTTAATCTTACTGAACTCGACGGCATCGTACGTTCGGCTGATCCCAACGGTTCAAGGTCCAGGTCAGGGCGTTGCTCACAGAGTGCGAATTCGGGAGTTCGACCGACACCTGACAGCCGACGTGTTGCACGCAGGTAACAGCGTGCCGACACGGTAGCAGAATGTGGGCCTATTCTTGACCCTGTGATGCGTGATTCCGCTACGGGTACTCGTCGGGGCGGGGCGCCCGGACGATCTCGGCGTAGCGTGGGTGACTGGCCCCGTAGATTGCGAAGTTGAGCCGGGCATAGGAGAGGCTTAGGTCGCCGTTCGGTCCGTCCCGCACCACGCCAGCGTCATCGTCGCTCTGGCCGTCGTTGGTCCAGAAGCAGACGGGACAGGTGATGCATCCGGTCCGGTAACCACAGCAGGGACATCTGTCGACGGAGTACGGGCCCACCGGCTAAGCCTTCCATAAGAACGTTTTGGGCATGAGCCTAGGGCCGGTGTCGGCCACCGGTCATCGGGGCACGCCGCACAGTGGTCGGTCGGACCGGTCCCGGGCTGGGGCGGGTCGGGCTTCGGTCGCGGGGCGGTCCAAGGTCGAGCCAGTCGGTTCGCGGTCAACCCCGTAGCCGCAGTCCACGGGGGGTGGCGCGGAAGCCGGCGGCGGCCAGCGCCGTGCGTAACGGGGATTCGCGCACCGGATCGCCATCGGCCCGCTCGACCGACAAGGTGCCGAGCATTCCGGAGGTAACCGCCCTGGCCAGCGCCTGTGCCGCCACCTCGAGCGGTTTCTCGTCGCGGGTGAAACAGAGCAGACTGCGGCCGCCCCGTTCGACGTATACCGTCAGTTCCCCGTCGACCAGGACCACGACCGCGCCGGCCTTACGCCCCGGCCGGTGCCCGGCCGGTGCCGCGTCCGGGTCGACGATCCGGTCCGGCCAGGGCAGCGCCGCGCCGTACGGGTTCGCCGGGTCGGTGGCCGCCAGCACCAGCGCCGCCGGCCGCCGCCCGGCCGGGGCGTCGTCGCCAGCGAGTTCGCGAAGCCGCTCGACCGCGCCGGGTACGGCGAACTGGGCCGCGCCGAGCCCGTCGACGAAGTAGCCACGACGTGCCGCACCACGTTCCTCCAGCGCCGACAGCACGGGGTAGACGGCGGCGAACCCGCCGGGGCTGCCCTCGGCGGCGACCGCACCCCGGGTCACCACGCCGTGCCGTTCGAGCAGGACGTCGGCGAGCAACGCCGCCCGCCGGGTCGGGTCCAGGTCACGTGACGGCAGCCGGGACCACCTGCCGGCCACCGTCGGCGCCGCGGCCCGTACCGCGAAACCTCGCCCGGCGCGCCCGACCCGGCGGGTCGCGGCGCGGGCCTGGCCGGCCGGGCGGGCGCGGTGCGCACCGCTGGCACCGAGTACGGCGCGCAACGGGGCCAACGTGTCATTGGTCAGCCAACCGGCCCACACCAGATCCCAGAGGGCTGCCTCGACGGGTGCCGCTCCCGGCCCGTCGGTGCCGGGAGCATCGGCCGGCGCACCGCCGTAGGTCGTGACCAACCCGGCGACCCGGTCGGCGAGTTGCCGGAAGAAGAGCGCCTGATTCTCGGCGAGGACGTCGAGGACGGCCTGATGGATCGGGGTGAGCGACAACGCCGGGTCCGGTGCGGGCAACAGCAGCGGAGCGGTGTCGGCGAAGACCAGCCGGATCCAGCCATCGCCGGAGCCGATCGCCGCTGAACCGGCCCACAGCACCTCGCCGGCGGCGCAGAGCTCGTCGAGCTGCGCCGGGGAGAAGTCGCCCACCCGGGCCGGCAGGACCAGCCGTTCCAGTGCGGAGGCCGGGATCGCCAGGCCCTGCAGCTGCTCGACGGCGGTGACCACCCCGTCGACGCCCCGGCCCGGACCGGAGACCTGCTGCCAGCGGGGCAGGAACCGGGCCAGGGTGGTCGCCGGCACCGGCTCTATCTCCCGCCGGAGCGCAGCGAGCGAACGCCGGCGCAGCAGCCGGAGCACCTCGGCGTCACACCACTCGGCGCCGGGCCGGTCCATCGAGAACTCGCCCGCGACGATCCGGCCGGTGGCGGCGAGCCGGCGCAGGGTCTGCTCGACGACGAAGCCGCCGAGCCCGAACCGTTCAGCGCACTGCGCCGTGTCGAACGGCCCCCGGGTGCGTGCGTAGCGGGAGACCAGATCACCGAGTGGATCGGCGACGGGAGCCAGATGCGCCTGCGCGACGCCGGTCGGCAGGGCGACGCCCAACGCGTCGCGCATCCGGCCGGCGTCCTCCACCGCGATCCAGCGCTGCTGTCCGGCGATCCGCACCGACAGTGCCCGACGGGCCCGGTACAGCTCCGTCAACCAGCCCGGATCCGCCTGCCGCAGTACCACCTCATCCTCGGTCAGGTCCCCGAGGATCCGCAGCATCTCGGCGACGTCCTCGGCGTCGCGCGGGCGCCGGTGCCCGCCGAGCCACTGCAACCGCCGGTGGGTCTCGGCGAGAACGGCCGGGTCGAGCAGCTCCCGCAGCTCGACCCGGCCGAGCAACTCGCCGAGCAGCGTCGAGTCCAGACTCAGCGCGGCGGCGCGGCGTTCGGCGAGCGGCAGGTCCGCCTCGTACAGAAACGCGCCGACGTAGCCGAACAGCAGCGACCGGGCGAACGGCGACGGCCGGGGTGTCTCGATCTCGACCAGCCGCAGCCGCCGGGCGGCCAGGTCGCCCATCAGCCCGGCCAGGGCCGGCAGGTCGAAGACGTCCCGCAGGCATTCCCGGGCGGCCTCCAGAGTGATCGGGAAGTCGGGGAACTCTCGGGCGACGTCGAGCAGTTGGGCGGCGCGTTGTCGCTGCTGCCACAGCGGCTGACGGCGGCGGGGATCGCGCCGGGGCAGCAGCAGCGCGCGCGCCGCGCACTCGCGGAACCGGGCGGCGAACAGAGCGGACCCGCCGACCGCTTCCTCGACGAGCTGGCCGATCTCGTCGGTGTCGAACGCGACCAGCTCCGCGCCGGGCGGTTGGTCCACCATCTCGGGCAGCCGGATCACGATGCCGTCGTCTGTGGGCAGCACCTGGGCGTCGACACCGTACCGTTCGGTGAGCCGGCGGCTGATGGCCAATGCCCACGGATCGTTGACCTGCGCGCCGAAGACGCTGTGCACCACCAGCCGCCAGTCGCCGAGCTCGTCGTGGAACCGTTCGACCACGATCGTCCGGTCGTCGGGCAGTGTGCGGGTGGCGCTGCGCTGCTCGTCGAGGTAGCGCAGCAGGTTGGCGGCGGCCCAGTCGTCCAGCCCGCAGGTCAGCAGCGCGGCGAGCGCGGTGTCCGGGTCCTGGCGGCCGATCGTCCGCAGCCGGGCGCCCAGGGCCCGGCCGAGTTCGATCGGTCGTCCCGGCTGGTCGCCCTTCCAGAAGGGCATCCGGGCCGGCTGCCCGGCGGCCGGCGTCACCAGCACCCGGTCGGGGGTGATCTCCTCGATCCGCCACGAGGTCGCCCCGAGCAGGAAGACATCACCGACCCGCGATTCGTAGACCATCTCCTCGTCCAGCTCGCCGACCCGGGCGGGCCGATCCGCACCGGCCAGGAACACGCCGAACAGACCACGATCGGGGATCGTGCCGCCGCTGGTGACGGCGAGGCGTTGGGCACCCGGGCGCCCGGTCAGCAGGTCGCTGCCGCGGTCCCAGACCAGGCGGGGCCGTAGCTCGGCGAACGCGGTCGACGGGTAGCGGCCGGAGAGCATGTCGAGTACGGCGTGCAACGCGGAGTCGGGCAGCTCCGCGTACGGTGCCGCCCGGCGGACCAGCGCGGCCAGCTCGTCGCGCGGCCACGGGTCGAGCGACACCATCGCGACGATCTGTTGGGCCAGCACGTCCAGCGGATTGCGGGGGAACTGCAGCCGCTCGATAGCGCCCTGCGCCATCCGCTCGGTGACCACCGCGCAGGCGAGCAGATCGCCGCGGTGCTTCGGCAGGATGACCCCGCGCGACAGCGCCCCGACCTGGTGCCCGGCCCGGCCGACGCGCTGCAGACCGGCGGCGACACTCGGCGGTGCCTCGATCTGGACGACCAGGTCGACGGCGCCCATGTCGATGCCCAGCTCCAGGCTGGAGGTCGCGATCACCGCCGGCAACCGGCCGGACTTGAGCGCCTCCTCGATCTGCTGCCGTTCGGATCGGGAGACACTGCCGTGGTGGGCGCGGGCGATCACGGCGGGCGCGCCCCGGGCGGCGTCGGACTGCGTCATGATCTCGGCCGGCATCCGGGTCGACGGTCGGAGCGTCGGCGTGGTGTCCACCGAGGGGTGCCCGGTGGCGGCGCGGTCGGCGGCGAGCTCGTTGAGCCGGGCACACAGCCGTTCCGCCGATCGCCGGGAATTGGTGAAGACGATGGTCGACCTGTGCCGGTTGATCAGGTCGAAGACCCGTTCCTCGACAGCCGGCCAGATCGAGCGGGACACCGGGCTGGTCGCAGTGTCGCCGGTCTCCTCCCGCTCGTCGAGCTGAGCGAGATCGGGCACCGGGACCTGCACGCTGACGTCGATGGTCTTGGCCGCCGCCGGGGCGACGACCCGGACCTTGTGGTGTCCGCCGAGGAAGTGGGCGGTCTCCTCGACCGGCCGTACCGTCGCCGACAGCCCGATCCGCTGGGCGGGCCGGGGCAGCAGCGCGTCCAGTCGCTCCAGGGACAGCGCGAGGTGCGCGCCGCGTTTGGTGCCGGCCACCGCGTGCACCTCGTCGACGATGACGGTCTGCACGCCGCGAAGCGACTCCCGGGCCGCGGACGTGAGCAGCAGGAACAGTGACTCCGGTGTGGTGATCAGGATGTCCGGGGGATGTTTGCCGAAGGCGCGGCGTTGGTCGGCGGGAGTGTCGCCGGTACGGATGCCGACGGTCACCTGGGGGGCCGGCAGGTGCAGCCGTGCGGCGGCCTGACCGATGCCGACCAGCGGGGTACGCAGGTTCCGGTCGACGTCGACGGCGAGCGCCTTGAGCGGGCTCAGGTACAGCACCCGGCACCGGTGCCGGGGGTCGGCGGGCTCGGGCGCGCGGGTCAGCCGGTCCAACGACCAGAGGAAGGCGGCGAGGGTCTTGCCGGAACCGGTCGGTGCGACCACCAGGGCGTGTTCGCCATCGCTGATCGCCTGCCACGCGCCGATCTGTGCGGGCGTCGGGGCGGCGAAGGCGGCGGTGAACCACTCCCGGGTGGCCGCACCGAAACGCTGTAGTACCGCCGTCATCGCGCCTCCTGCCGGCTGGTCTCGTCACCATCCTGCCTGTCGGGTCCGACACCGCCCGCCGGATGCGGCCGGCTCTGGGAAAGAAATGAGCGACACGGCAGGTCTGACTTGCCCGACTTAGTAGTTATGGAGTAACTTTCCGTCATCAATCGTTCTTTCGAGGAGTACCCCTATGCCCGTTGTCGAACGTGGCCTCCATCACGACACCGAGGTACTTCTCCGTCAGGTGGACGGCTTGGTCGCCCTGCTTCGGCTGCGTCACGACCGGGTCGAACCGGCGGCTGTCGAACGGTTCGCCGACGCGTTGCGTACCTTGATCGTCGCCAGCGGTCCGGCCAGCGCGGCCGACCGGGCCCGGGTGCGTGCCACCGTGCACTACTACATGGTGCTGGCCTGCCGGGGCGGACTGCCGTCGGTCCCGGCGAGGATCACGGTCGGCCGGCCGGTGCCCGCCGCCGACAACTCCACCGTCGTGCCCGCAGCGGACTGAGCTGCCCACCGCCGTACCGCTCACTCTGTTCGCCCCGCCCATCCTGGCCGCACCGCCTCCTGTCCTACGCCGGTCCGGCGGTCGCCTCCGGCATGTGATGGTAACCGTCTGGTAACTGCCAATAAGCCTTTGTCGGCTTACCATTCCAGTTCCCGACCGGGCCGACCGACCGAACGGTGACGCTGGCCGCGGCCGGGTCGCGACACCGACGGTCGCGGGCCGGCGACGGTGAGCCGGTAAGGTAGCGGGCAACGACAACAGCGGAAGGGGCGTCGATGGCACACCTGCGCCACCTGCCGCGCTCTCGCTGGATCGCTCTCGCCCTGTCCTTCCTGCTCGCCGTGACCGCGGTGCACGGGGCCGCCTCGGTGGCCGTGCCGGTCGTCGCGATCGCGGCCGGTCCCGCCTCGATCGGCGCGGCTCTGCTGCATCCCACGGTCACCCCCGGCGGCCGTGGCGGCTGCGACGACCGCGCGGTGGCGCGCGAGCGGCAGGGCATCGACGACCACCCCCGATCGGCCGGCGGCGCCGACCGCGGTGAACTCGTCGCGGCGATCGTCGCGACCCCGGAGACCGGGACGGACGTCGACCCGCCGACCGTTCACCCGGCCACCGCCGACCCGCTGGTCCGCCGGGCAGACCACCCCCATGGTGCCCGGGCGCCACCCCGGCGGGTCCAGCCCACCTCGACCACCGTCGGCTGACCTGGCCCCGGCGGCGTCGCACCGTCGACTCCGCACCGGCCACCGGCTACCGGCCCGGTCGGCCCGTGCACCTACCGCGACGGCCGCAACCGCCATCCGGCGTACCTCGCGCACCACGCGTGCGAATCTGTCAACGACCGGGCCGCGACGGCCCGCGACGACACCTACCTGGAGCTCCGCGTGCTGGTCCTGCTGATCGTCCACCTCGGGACGGCGCTGCTCGCGCCGGTACTGGTTCGCTGGTGGGGTCCGCGTGCCTGCTACGTGGTCGCCGCCGCGCCCGGTGCCGCATTCGTCTGGGCGCTGGTCAACACCTCGGCGGTACGTGGCGGTGACGCGATCGCCGAGACGTACACCTGGGTGCCGCAACTCGGCCTCGACCTAGCCTTCCGCACCGGCACCCTGTCCTGGCTGATGGTGCTGCTGGTCGGCGGGATCGGCGCGCTGGTGCTGATCTACTGCGCGCGGTACTTCGCGCCGGGCGAGCCTGGCCTCGGCCGATTCACCGCTGTCTTCGCCGGGTTCGCCGGCGCGATGCTGGGACTGGTGCTCGCCGACGACCTGATCCTGCTCTACGTCTTCTGGGAGTTGACCACGGTCTTGTCCTACCTGCTCATCGGGCACAACCCGGAGAAGCGGGCCAGCCGACGGGCCGCCGCGCAGGCCCTCATCGTGACCACGCTCGGTGGGCTGGCCATGCTGGTCGGGTTCATCATGCTCGGCCAGCACGCCGGGACGTACCGCTGGTCGGAGATTGCCCAGAGCCCCCCGGCGTCGGGCGGGTACCTCGCGACCGCGCTCGTCCTCGTCCTCGTCGGCGCGTTGTCCAAGTCGGCGATCTTCCCGTTCAGCTTCTGGCTGCCCGCCGCGATGGCCGCCCCCACCCCGGTCAGTGCCTACCTGCACGCCGCCGCGATGGTCAAGGCCGGCGTCTACCTCGTCGCACTGTTCTCCTCGGTGTACGGGGGCAACCCGTGGTGGTACTGGCTGATCGTCTGTACCGGCACCGCGACGATGCTGGCGGGTGGTTGGGCCGCGCTGCGTCAGACCGACCTCAAACTGCTCCTGGCGTACGGCACGGTCAGCCAACTCGGTCTGCTCATGGTGGTCACCGGCGCCGGTGACCGGGATCCGGCGTTGGCCGGGTTGACCATGCTGCTCGCCCACGCCCTGTTCAAAGCCACCCTCTTCCTGGTGGTGGGCATCGTCGACCGATGCACGGGCACCCGGGACCTGACCGAGTTGAGCGGGCTCGGTCGTCGGATGCCGGTCGTCGCCGCCGCCGCGGTGCTCGCCGCCGCGTCGATGGCGGGAGTGCCGCCGCTGCTGGGTTTCGTCGGCAAGGAAGCGGTGCTGGAGGCGTTCGCGGCGGACCCGGTGGTGCTCGCGCTGATCGTGTTCGGCGCGGTGCTCACCACCGCGTACAGCGCGCGGTTCGTCTGGGGGGCGTTCGCCAGCAAACCGGGGGTCGAACCCACCACGAGCCAGCCGCCGGGCGCGGCGTTCGTGGCTCCGGTCGGTGTGCTGGCCCTGCTGGGGCTGTCGCTCGGCCCGCTCGCCAGCGTCGTCGACCAGCTGCTCGCCCCGTACGCCGGCCTGTTCGGTCCGGGTGAGTACCACTTGGCACTGTGGCACGAATTCACTCCCGCGTTGGCGCTGTCGCTGGTCGCGTTGGCCGGCGGCGCGGTGCTGTTCGTCCTGCGCGAGCGGGTCGCCACCGCCCAACGCCGGCTGCGTGCGCCCACCGACGGGGCAACCGTCTACGCCCAGGTGACCCACGGGCTGGACCGGCTGTCGGTCGAGGTGACCGGTGCCACCCAGCGGGGGTCGTTGCCGCAGTACCTCAGCACCATCCTGCTGGTCCTGGTCGCCGTGCCGGGGGGAGCGTTGCTGATCAACCGGCCCTGGCTGGAGCCGTGGCGTTGGTACGGCACCCCGGCGCAGGTCGTGGTGGCCGTCGTGCTGACCGTCGCGGCGATCGCCACGGTACGGGCACAGCGACGACTCAAGGCGGTGCTCCTCGCCGGGGTCACCGGCTACTGCACCGCGCTGATGTTCGTCCTGCACGGTGCTCCGGATCTGGCGTTGACGCAGTTCCTGGTCGAGACGATCACCGTCGTCGTCTTCGTCCTGGTGCTCCGCCGGCTACCGATCTACTTCTCCGAGCGGCCGCTGCGCTCGAGCCGGTACGCGCGGATCGCACTCGGGGTGGTGGTCGGCACCGTGATGGCTGGGATGGCGGCCGCGGCGGTCAGCGGCCGGGAGGCCGCACCGATCTCCGACGCCTTTCCCGAGCAGGCGGTCGAGTACGGCGGCGGCCGCAACGTGGTGAACGTGACCCTGGTGGACATCCGCGCCTGGGACACCATGGGCGAGATATCGGTGCTGGTCGTGGCCGCGACCGGGGTGGCCAGCCTGGTCTTCCTCCGTCCCCGGACCGGGCCCGGGCCACGACGGGCCAGCCCTGCCACGGTGACCGGTCCGCCGCGCGGTGGACCGTCCGGCACCGTGGCGCCGTCCGCGCCGTCCGCGCCGTCCGCGCCGTCCGCGCCGGCCACGTCGGCGATGTCGCAGGGATCACCGCCGGGCACGCCGCCGCGTCCCCGCCGGCAGCGGATCTGGCTGCGCGGCGGGGCCACTCAGGCGGCCCGTGGCCGGTCGATCATCCTCGAGGTGGTCACCCGGTTGCTGTTCCACGCCATCCTGGTCTATTCGATCTTTCTACTCTTCTCTGGACACAACGCCCCCGGCGGTGGGTTCGCCGGCGGGCTGGTGGCCGGCCTCGCGCTCGCGGTGCGCTATCTCGCCGGTGGCCGCTACGAGTTGAACGAGGCCGCCCCGGTCGATGCCGGCCTGGTACTCGGCGCGGGGCTGTTCCTCGCCGTCGGCGCCGGGCTGAGCCCGATCCTGATCGGTGGGGAGGTACTACAGAGCGCCATCGTCGACCTGCACGTCCCGGTGATCGGTGACATCCACCTGGTCACGTCGCTGTTCTTCGACATCGGCGTGTACCTGATCGTGGTGGGACTGGTGCTGGACATCCTGCGCAGTCTCGGCGCCGAGGTCGACCGGCAGATCGCCCGATCCGTGGAGCCCGACGTCGACGTCGACGACACTCCGTCGAACGACATCTCCGCGACCACCGACACCCCGGCGTCCGAGGCCCGGGGCGACGAGATCCCGCTCGGCCAGAGGAGTAGCTGACGTGCCGCCCAACCTGGTACTTGTCCTCGTCGTCGGGGTGCTCTTCGCGACGGGGGTGACCCTGCTGCTGGAACGCAGTCTCACCCGGGTGGTGCTCGGCGTGATTCTGCTCGGCAACGGGGCCAACCTGCTGATCCTGCTCGGCGGCAGGTCCGGCGGCGCGCCGATCGACGAGGTCACCGCGCGGGAGGAGATGAGTGACCCGTTGCCGCAGGCGCTGATCCTCACCGCCATCGTGATCACTCTCGGGCTCACCGCCTTCCTGCTCGCCATGGCGTACCGCAGCTGGTTGCTCTTCGGCCACGACGAGGTCCAGGACGACCTCGAGGACCGGCTCATCGTCGCGCGCGCCATCGCCGACCAGGGGCCGAACGCCGAGGACGACGACGACGGCGACGGCGACGGCGACCCCGTCGACGCGATAAGTGCGCCGCGTACCGCACCGGCCCGCGCCGGCGACCTCGAAGGGAGCGGCAAGTGAGCGCACTGGTGCCATTGCCGGTGATCCTGCCGTTGCTCGGTGCCGGCATCACCCTGGTGCTGGCCCGCCATCCACGGGCCCAGCGGACCACCAGCGTCGCCGCGCTCACCGTCACCTTCGGTGTCGCGCTGGCCCTGCTGGTCATCGCCCACCGTGACGGTCCGCAGGTGGTGCTGGTGGGCGGCTGGCCGGCGCCGCTGGGCATCGTGCTGGTCGCCGACCAGCTCGCCACCCTGCTGCTGGTCGTCTCCACCGCCGTGACGCTGTGCGTGCTGCTCTACTCCATCGGCGAAGGCCGGGCAGACGGCCGGGAGAGCACGCCGGTGGCGATCTACCACCCCACGTACCTGATCCTGACCGCCGGGGTGACCAACGCGTTTCTCTCCGGGGATCTGTTCAACCTCTACGTGAGCTTCGAGATCCTGCTCGGCGCCAGCTTCGTGCTGCTCACCCTGGGCGGCACCGAGGTGCGGATCCGGGCCGGTACGACATACGTGGTGGTCAGCATCCTGTCGTCGGTGATCTTCCTGGCCGCGATCGGTCTGATCTACGCGGCGACGGGCACGGTCAACCTTGCCCAGTTGGCCGAGCGGCTCGACGGACTCCCCGACGGTCTGCGGCTGGTGCTGCAGTTGATGCTGCTGCTCGCGTTCGGCATCAAAGCTGCCGTGTTCCCGTTGTCTGCCTGGCTGCCGGACAGCTATCCGACCGCGCCGGCGCCGGTGACTGCCGTCTTCGCCGGGCTGCTGACCAAGGTCGGCGTGTACGCGGTCATCCGGACCGAGACGTTGCTGTTCCCCGGCGGCCGGACCCAGGACATGCTGCTGATCGTCGCGCTGCTCACCATGGTGGTCGGTATCCTCGGTGCGGTCGCCCAGTCGGACATCAAACGGCTGCTGTCGTTCACCCTGGTCAGCCACATCGGCTACATGCTGTTCGGGATCGCGCTCGGCACCGCCGCCGGGCTGGCCGCGGCGATCTTCTACGTGGTGCACCACATCACCATCCAGACCACGTTGTTCCTCGCGACCGGTCTGGTGGAACGCCGGGGTGGCAGCACCAACCTGGAACGACTCGGCGGGTTGGCCCGGGCTGCACCACTGTTGGCCGTGCTGTTCTTCCTGCCGGCGTTGAATCTGGCCGGGATTCCACCGTTCTCCGGCTTCCTGGGCAAGCTGGGCCTGCTGCAGGCCGGCGTCGCCGACGGCAGCCCACTCGCCTGGACGGTGGTCGCCGGCAGCACGCTGACCAGCCTGCTGACCTTGTACGCGGTGACCCGGGTGTGGAACCTCGCGTTCTGGCGCAAGACCGCTCCGGACGCCGGCCACGGGGAGCTCGAGCCGGTGCTGGCCGGCTCGACACCCCCGCCAGGTCCGGTGTCGCCGGCAGCATCGGACGCCGGCCCGGCCGGGCCCACGCCCCTGGCCCCGCCGCGCCCGTCCACCGCGGCGCGGGTTCCGTCCACCGACTCGGACTCCACCCCGCTGGCGGCGGGCGGACCGGGGGCGGTGGAGCCGATGCCACCCCTGCTGGTCGGCGCGACCACCGCGTTGGTGGTGATCGGGCTGGCCCTGATGGTGCTGGCCGGACCGCTGTTCGACATCAGCACCGAGGCGGCGGCCAACCTGGTCGACCGCACGCCGTACATCGAAGCGGTCTTTCCGCAGGGAGCCCCATGAGTCCCGTCTCCAAGGCCGCGCGGTGGCGCAGCCAACTCATCGCGGCCGCCGTGCTGGTGGTGCTCTGGAACCTGTTCTACGGGCAGTTCTCGGTCGGCAACCTGATCGGCGGCGCGTTGGTCGCATTGGTGGTCATCACGGTCTTTCCGCTGCCGCCGGTGGCGTTCGAGGGCCGGATCCGACCGCTGGCGGTGCTGCGGTTCCTCGGCCGGTTCGTGGTCGACCTGTTCGCCGCGAGCGCGCAGGTGGCGTGGGCGGCGGTCCGGTTCGGACACACCCCGCGCAGCGCGGTGATCGCGGTCCGGCTGCGGGTCCGCACCGACCTCAACATGACCCTCACCGGTGAGGCGCTGTCGCTACTCCCGGGGAGCCTCATCGTCGAGGCCGACGCGGCGACCGGCACGCTCTACATCCACGTACTCGACGTGACCGATCAGGGTGGGGTCGAGCGGGCCAGGGAGAAGGTGCTCGCGTTGGAGGCCAGGATCGTACGCGCGATCGGCTCGGCCGATGAGGTGCGTCAACTCGATGTCCCGGCACCGCGACAGGCCACGGTCCGATGACCGCCGTCGGCGTCGTCGTGGGTGTCCTGTTGGGTACGGCGGCCCTGCTGGCCGTCGGACGGATCATTCGTGGCCCCTCCCTGCTGGACCGGGTGGTGGCCACCGAGGTACTGATCGCGATCCTCGTCGGCGGTATCGCCGCCGAGGCGGCGGTGAACCGGCACGCCACGACATTGCCGGTGCTGGTCGTGCTGTCGCTGCTGGGCTTCGTGGGCTCGGTGAGCATCGTCCGGTTCGTGGCCGCCCGATCACCCGCGACGGCCGCGGCGGAACGGGGGAAGGAAAAGTGACTGCTGTGACCGACGCGCTGTCCGGTGTCTTGCTGGTCGGCGGAGCCCTGCTCAGCCTGGCCGCCAGCATCGGTCTGCTCCGGTTTCCCGACGTCGCCTCGCGGATACACGCGGCGACCAAGCCGCAGGTGCTCGGGCTGCTGCTGGTCCTCGCCGGGGTGGCGCTGCGGTTGTCCAGCGGGACCGAGTTGGCGACCCTGCTGCTGGTGGCGATCTTCCAGATGGCGACCGCACCGGTGGCGGCACATATGATCGGCCGGGCGGCCTACCGTGCCGACCTGGTCCGGCGGGACTTGTTGATCACCGATGAGGCGGTCGGGATGGGCACGGAGCGCCCGGTCGCCGAACGGCCGCGATCCGATCGATGACCGGCACCGCGCGAACCGGTCCCCGGTGGCCGGCGGCTATATAATCCGGCAATGACCGACGCTTCTGCCCGGGAGGGCGGCAGTAGCCAGCCGGGTGAGCCCCGGCTGCCTGTCACCTCGTCGCCGGTCACCGGAGCGCTGAGCCTGCCGTGCTGATAGCCGTCGGTCTGCTACTGATCGTTGTGCTCACCGTGGCGACAGGCTACTTCGTCGCCCAGGAGTTCGGTTACGTCGCCGTCGATCGCGGCAGGTTGCGCAGCATGGCCGAGCAGGGTGACGCAGCGGCCATCCGGGCACTGCGGGTGACCAGCCGACTGTCGTTCATGCTCTCCGGCGCCCAGCTCGGCATCACCGTGACGGCCCTGCTGGTCGGCTACGTGGCCGAGCCGTACCTCGGGGCCGGCCTGTCCGAGCTGCTCGGCGACATCGGCGTCCCGGCGGCCGCGAGCCTGACCGTCTCCGTCGCCCTTGCCCTGGTCATCTCCACCGTGGTGCAGATGGTCCTCGGGGAGCTGGCCCCGAAGAACCTGGCCCTGGCCCGGGCCGAGGTACTCGCGCGGGCGCTGAGCCGCTCGACGCTGCTCTACCTCGCCGTCGCCGGGCCGCTGATCAGGTTGTTCGACATCGCGGCGAACCGGCTGCTACGGCGGATCGGCGTCGATCCGATCGAGGAGCTGCCCAGCGGCGCAACCGCCGAGGACCTCGGCCAGATCATCGCCGCGTCGCGCCAGGAGGGGCACCTCGACTCGGTGCTGTCCACCCTGCTCGACCGGGGCCTGCACTTTCGTCAGTTGACCGCCGGGGAGGCGATGGTGCCCCGGGTCGACGTGCACACGGTGCGGGTCGACGCACCTGTCACCGAACTCGTCGAGCTGCTGGAGACCGGCCATTCGCGGTTCCCGGTGTACGGGTCGGACGGCGTCGACGACGTGGTCGGTATCGCCAGCATCGCCGACGTGCTCACGGTAGCGCCGGCACAGCGGGCCGCGACGACCGTCGCGGCGGTGCTGGTGCCGCCGCTGCTGGTCCCGGAGACCCTGCCGCTGCCGGCGGTGCTGGACCGGCTGCGCAAGGGGCATCGTCAGCTCGCCTGTGTGGTCGACGAGTACGGCGGGTTCGCCGGCGTGATCAGCCTGGAGGATATCGCCGAGGAACTGGTCGGCCCGATCCGCGACGAGGACGATCCGGAGGAGCCGACTCCGGTCCGCCAGCCGGACGGTTCCTGGCTGGTGCCGGCCCGGTGGCGCATCGACGAGGTCGCCGACACGACCGGCGTCGGGCTGCCGACCGCGCCGGAGTACGACACGCTGTCCGGTCTGGTCATGCGTGAACTGGGGCGGGTGCCCGCCGTCGGTGACCAGATCTCGATCAGCCTCGACGAGACGACGACCGGCAACAGTCACCCCGCCGGCGCGCGGGCGGTGCTGCACGTGCTCTCCGTCGACCGGCACGTGCCGGACTCGGTCCGGATGGAGGTCATCGGGTGAGCACCGGGTGGGCGCTGCTGACCTCGGTGGTGCTGCTGGCGTTGAACGGCTTCTTCGTGGCCGCCGAGTTCGCCCTGGTGGCCAGCAAACGTTACCGGCTGGAGCAGGCTGCGGCGGCTGGCTCGCGGGCCGCCCGGGCGGCGGTCGACGGCTCCCGCGAGTTGTCGCTGATGCTGGCCGGGGCGCAGCTGGGTATCACGGTCTGCACCCTGGGTCTGGGCGCGCTCGCCGAGCCGGCGGTGGAGCGGCTCGTCGCCCCGTGGCTGGAGTCGGCGGGGCTGCCGTACGCCGCCAGCCACCTGATCGCCTTCCTGTTCGCCCTCGCCCTGGTCGTCCTGCTGCACCTGGTGGTGGGGGAGATGGCGCCGAAGTCGTGGGCGATCACCCATCCGGAACGCTCGGCGTTGCTACTGGCTCTGCCGTTCCGGGCGTTCGCCCGGGTGTCCCGGCCGGTCCTGTTCGGCCTCAACGCGATCGCCAACGCCATGTTGCGGGTTGTCCGGGTCGAGCCGCAGGACCAGCTCGCCCAGGTGCACGGCCCGGACGAGTTGCGGATCCTGCTGGAACAGTCGCGTGAGCATGGCCTGTTACCGCCGGACCAGCACGAGCTGCTGGCCAAGATGCTCCAGCTGGAGCGCACCATGGTGCGCGACGTCATGCAGCCGGTCGACCAGGTGGTCGTGGTCGCCAGGACGGACACCGCCGACCGGGTCGAGGAACTGTCCCGGGTCAGCGGCCGGTCGCGGCTGGTGGTCCGGGGCGATGCTGGTGAGCTGATCGGCGTCGTGCACGTCCGGGACGCGGTGCTGGCCAACACCCGGGGCGGTGCGCCGACGGCGGAGGCGTTGATGGCCCGGCCGTTCGTCCTGCCCGCCACCGCCACGGTCACCGAGGCGGTGGCGGCGATGCGCGCCGACCAGGTGCAGTTGGCGTTGGTCACCAACGGCGCCGGCGCACAGCAGCCGGTGGGCTTCGTGGCACTGGAGGACCTGCTGGAGGAGGTCATCGGCGAGTTCGACGACGAGACCGACACCGCTGCCCGGGGCCGCCGGCTGCGGTGAACGGCGCCGGTCAGGCCGCGCCGGCGCTGGCGGTGGCGAGCTTGAGGCTGAAGCCGAGGAACAACGCGCCGATCCCGCTGGTGATCGTGGCGGCCAGCCGCCTACGTTGGCGGAACTGCATCGACAGGTACGTTCCAGTGAAAATCAGTACGGTCAGGTAGATCACGCTGAACGCTTGGGCGATCAGACCGAGCAGCAGGAACGACAGCACCGGGTACGGATACGCCGGGTCGACGAACTGGATGAAGAACGACACGAAGAACAGGATCGCCTTCGGGTTGAGCAGGCTGATCACCGTGGCCTTGCGGAACGGATGCCGCACCGTTGCCGGTTCTGCGGTGTCGACCAGCCGGGGCGCGGCCGGGTCGTCGCGTAGCCGCCAGCGCCGCCAGGCACCACGCAGCATGGTGAATCCGACATAGCCGAGGTACGCCGCACCCGCGTACTTGATCACTGCGAAGAGCGCGGGATGGGTCTTGAGCAGCGAGGCGACCCCGGCAGCGGACAGCACCATCAGGACGGTGTCACCGAGGAACACGCCGCTGGCGGCCCGGTAGCCCTGCCGTACGCCGCGTCGCGCGGCGGTGGACAGGACGAACAGCGAGTTCGGTCCGGGCAGCAGGATGATCGCCACGGTGCCGAGGATGTAGGTCCAGATGTCGGTGATGCCCAGCATGGCGATCATCCTCACCCGGCGGCCGGCTTTCGGGCGAGCGGTTTTGTCGCTGGTCACGTGTGCGTTCGGGCACCATGTGGATGCCCGCCGGACGGGGTCCGTGCGACGGTGGCCAGGTAGTCGGGGGGCGCGCTCCGTACCTCGGGCGCGGGCTGCGGCGGCCCGGCGACGGTGCGCAGCGGTACGACGCCCGCCCAGTGCGGTAGCGCCAGGTCGGCCGGGTCGTCGCCCGGCCCACCGGCTCGGCATTTGACCGACACCTCGGTCAGCGCGACGGCGAGCACCGCGGTCTCGGCGAGTTCCCGCCGGGTGGGGGGCCGGCTGTCGGCCGCCCGGCCACTGCCGACCTTGTCGACCAGGGCGTCGAGCACCCGGCGCTTGTCGGGTGCTTCGGTGACCAGCCGGGCGGTGCCGTGCACGATGACGGACCGGTAGTTGGCGCTGTGGTGGAACTGGGACCGGGCGTAGACCAGTCCGTCGAGGATGGTGACCACCACGCAGACCGGCAGACCGTCGGGGTGGCGGGCGGCCAGCAGCGGGGTGCTGCCGGTCGAACCGTGCAGGTAGAGCTCGTCGCCGATGCGTACGTGCAGGGTGGGCAGCGCCCGGGGCTCGCCGTCGACGACGAACGTCAGGCAGCAGTGGTACGCCTCGTCGAGGATCTGGTGGGCGTCGGCCCGTTGATAGCCGATCCGGCCGCGGTCGCGGGCGGCCGTGGTCCGGGCGGAACGGGGGTACACGGCAGCTCCAAATTTTGTAGTAGTACAATTTATAAATTGTGGCAGAACATTATCAGCCCACTGGGGCGACCGCCAGTGAGATCTCCGCCAGCGTCGAGGCGGCGGTCCGTACCGCGAACCTGGTGCCCGGTGCCGGTTTGCCGGCCGTCCGGACCCTCGCCGCGACGCTCGGGGTCAGCCCGGCCACGGTGGCCCGGGCGTACCAGATGCTGCGTCAACGAGGCATCGTCGACACCGACGGGCGCCGGGGTACCCGGATCCGCCCCCGACCGCCGGTGGCCGGCACCCGATCCGTCCCCGTCGTCCCACCGCCGCCCGGCGGACTCGACCTGTCCACCGGCGAACCCGATCCCACGCTCCTACCACCCCTGGCCCGGCATCTCACCTCGGTCGCCGGCCGGCTGGCCGCTGGTGAACCCGCGACCAGCTACGCCGACGCCGGACCACTTCCTGAACTCGTCGAACTCGCCACCGACCGGCTCACGGCGGATGGACTGCCGTCCGGCGCGCTGACCGTCACCAGCGGCGCCCTCGACGGCATCGAACGACTGCTCACCTGCCAGCTGAGCCCAGGGGACCGGGTGGCGATCGAGGATCCGGGCTGGGCCAATCTGCTCGACCTGGTCGCCGCCCTCGGCCTCACCGCGGTGCCGATGCCGGTCGACGACGACGGACCCACCGAGGACGGGCTGCGGGCCGCGCTCGCCGCCGGTGTGGCCGCCGTCGTCGTGACCACCCGTGCCCAGAATCCGACCGGGGCGATCCTGGGCGCACGGCGGGCCGCCGCCCTGCGCCGGGTCCTGCGAACCGGCCCCGACGTCCTGCTCATCGAGGACGACCACGCGGCGGAGCTGTCGGACACCCCGCCGCAGGTGCTCGCCGGCGCCAGCGCCCGATGGGCCTTCGTCCGCTCCGCGAGCAAGCCCTACGGTCCCGACCTGCGGGTGGCGGTGCTGGCCGGGGACCCGGCCACGGTCAGCCGGGTCGCCGGCCGGATGCGGATCGGCTCCGGCTGGGTCTCGACCGTGCTGCAACGCCTGCTCAGCGAGCTGTGGCGGGACCCGGCCGTCACCGCGGCGGTGAAGGACGCCGGCATCGAGTACCGGCGCCGGCGGGAGTCACTGCGGGCCGCACTCGACCGGTACGGGGTGACCAGCCACGGCGACAGCGGACTCAACATCTGGGTCCCGGTCGCCGACGAACTCCACGTGGTGACCGCGCTGCAGGCAGGCGGCTACACCGTCTCGGCCGGCGCGCGGCACCGGCTGCGCAGCGCGCCGGGTATCCGGATCACCGTCAGCCAGCTGGACGACTCGACGATCCCGCAGCTGGCAGTGGCGGTCCGCGACGCGAGCCGCCCGCCGCGGCGGGTCGGCACCGGTCGGTGAACCGCGCCGGTGGACCGCGCCGGTGGACCGCGCCGACCCGGCCCGCCCCTTGCCGTCGGCCCTCGGCGGGCCTACCGGTAAGAATGACCGGTGACCGCAGACGAGACCAGCCCCGGCGCACAGCCCTTCGTGCCCACCGACGCCACCGGCCTCGCCGACCTGCGCGCCGGCGCCGCCCGATGTCAGGGGTGCGAGCTTCATTCCGACGCCAGTCAGGTGGTGTTCGGTCGGGGCGACGCCGCCGCCCGGGTGGTGATGGTGGGCGAGCAGCCCGGTGACGTCGAGGACCGGCACGGGCTACCGTTCGTCGGCCCGGCCGGCCGGCTGCTACGCCGGGCGGTCGACGACGCCGCGATCCCGGTCGACCAGATCTACCTGACCAACGCCGTGAAACACTTTCGTTTCCAGCTACGGGGCGGCCGCCGCATCCACCAGACACCCGACCGGATGCACATCGCCGCCTGCCGGCCCTGGCTGGTGGCGGAGTTCGCGATGTTGCGGCCGGAGGTCGTCGTGGTGCTCGGTGCGACCGCCGGTCAGGCCCTGCTGGGTCCGGGGTTCCGGGTGACCCGGTCGCGTGGCGTACCGATGCCGTGGCCCGACTCGGCGCCGCGGGCGGAGGATTTCCCGGCCGGCTCGGCCCAACTGGTGGCGACCATCCACCCGTCCGCGGTGTTGCGGGCCGACGATCAGGAGACCGCCTACCGTGGCCTGGTGGCCGACCTCGGCGTCGCCAGCAGACTGATCCGCGCCAGCCCACGTGGCGCCCTACCGGCAGGACGGGTGTGACCGTGTCGACCACGCCGCCGCCGGCACCGGCCACGCCGGTCGGCGACACCGCCCGCATCCAGCGACGCACGCTGCGACTGCTGTCCGGTACCCAGGTGATCGGCGGCATCGGGGTAACCATCGGGATCTCGGTGGGCGGGCTGCTCGCCGCCGACCTCGGCGGGGTTACCGTCTCCGGTCTGGCGCAGAGCGCGGCGGTGGTCGGCGGGGCACTGCTCGCCGTACCGGTCGTCCGGATCATGAACCAGTACGGCCGCCGTCCCGGTCTGGTGCTGGCCTACCTGGTCGGTGCGCTCGGTGGGGTGCTGGTGGTCGCCGCCACCGCGCTGCGCTGGGTGCCGCTGCTCTTCGTCGGCATGTTGCTCTTCGGCGGGGCCAGTACGGCCGGGCTGCAGGCCCGGTACGCGGCCGTCGACCTGGCCGAGCCGCACCGCCGGGGTCGCCAACTGTCCCTGGTGGTGTGGGCGACGACGATCGGTGCGGTCACCGCGCCGAACCTCGCGTCGGCGGCGGACCGGTCGGCCGGTGGCTTCGGACTGCCACCGCTGTCCGGTCCGTTCGTCGTCAGCACGGTGGCGTTCCTGATCGCCGGGCTGCTGGTACTGGTGTTACTCCGCCCGGACCCGTTGCTGACCGCCCGGCGACTCGCCGTCGTCGTACCGCGGCAGGCCTCAGCCGCCGATGCCGGTCGCACCCTGCCGGTGGCCCCGGCCGGTGCCGCCGGCCACCCACCGGCGCGGGCTGCCCGCGGTCTGCGGCCGGCGCTCGCGGTCGTCGCCATCCAACCGGCCGCGCGACTCGGTATCGCCGCTGTCGCGGTCGGTCACCTGGTGATGGTCGGGGTGATGGCGATGACGCCGGTGCATCTCGGCTCGGCGCACGCCGGCGACGACCTGTTGCGGATCGTCGGGCTGGTGCTGAGTCTGCACATCGCCGGCATGTACGCGTTCGCGCCGGTGGTCGGCTGGCTGACCGACCGGGCCGGTCGGCGCCCGGTGATCCTCGGCGGGGTCGGCTTGCTGGTCGCCGCGTGCGTGGTCGCGGGCACCGCCGGCCACGACGCGCCACGGCTGTCGGTCGGCCTGGTGCTGCTCGGCCTCGGCTGGTCGGGCACGATGGTGGCCGGATCGACGCTGTTGTCGGAGTCGGTGCCGGTCGACGTCCGTCCGTCGGTGCAGGGTCTGTCCGATCTGATCATGGGTCTGGCCGGCGCGGCGGCGGGAGCGGTCAGCGGCGTCATCGTCGGTGTCGCTGGTTTCGGCGTGCTGACCGTGCTCGCGGCGTTGGCGACGGTGCCGCTGCTGGGTCTGGCGCTGCGTCCGACGTCGGCACCCGCCCCGGCGGGCCCGGTACCGGCCGGTCCGGTGTCCACAGTGACCAATTCGGTGGACGGCTGACGTCGTAGGAGGGAAAGGTCGGAATGCGGTTGACGGACTTCTGGGGACGGTTGGACGAGGTCTTCGGTCCGGCGTACGCCCGCAGTATCGCTGTGGACCAGGTGCTGGCCCAGTTGGGCGGTCGGACCATCGCCCAGGCGTTGGCGGCGGGCGAGCAGACCGTGGTGGTCTGGCGTGCTGTCTGCGCCGCCTATCCGGATCGGGTGCCAGCCCGATTGCGCTGAACCGGTCCGGCGTCGCTCACTGAAAGTTGTTGCCTGGAAGCGGCACGTAAAATTGCGACGCTGTGCAATTGCTTGATGGCTCTGCGGTGGAAATCTGGTTGGCGTGTCCCCGCTCCAGTCGTACATCTGTTCGGCTATTGTCCACCCAGTGGTGCTCGTCCACAGGCTGCGGCCAGTCGGCTGTTTTCTGTCGGACCCAGCGCCTAGCGTGGCCGTGTGACGAGAAGCTCGGCCAGGACGCCTGGAAAGTCGGCAAACGTAGGGGTGGCAGCAATGGCGGCAGTGCCTGACAAGGAAAAGGCGCTCGATCTGGCGCTGGCTCAGATCGACAAACAGTTCGGCAAGGGCTCGGTGATGCGGCTGGGCGATCGGCCGGTGATCCAGACCGCGGTGATCCCGACCGGGTCCATCGCCCTCGACGTGGCCCTGGGTATCGGCGGGCTGCCCCGGGGCCGGGTGGTCGAGATCTACGGACCGGAGAGCAGCGGCAAGACCACGGTCGCGCTGCACGCGGTGGCGAACGCCCAACGCGCCGGCGGCATCGCGGCGTTCATCGACGCCGAGCACGCGCTCGACCCGGAGTACGCCAAGGCACTCGGCGTGGACACCGACGCGATGCTGGTCTCCCAGCCCGACACCGGTGAGCAGGCGCTGGAGATCGCCGACATGCTGATCCGGTCCGGAGCGTTGGACGTCGTCGTCATCGACTCGGTCGCCGCGCTGGTGCCGCGCGCCGAGATCGAGGGCGAGATGGGCGACAGCCACGTCGGCCTGCAGGCCCGGCTGATGAGTCAGGCACTGCGTAAGATCACCGGTGTGCTGAGCACCACCGGCACCACGGCGATCTTCATCAACCAGCTCCGGGAGAAGATCGGTGTGATGTTCGGCTCGCCGGAGACGACCACCGGTGGCCGGGCGCTGAAGTTCTACGCCTCGGTGCGGCTGGACGTACGCCGGATCGAGAGCCTCAAGGACGGCACCGACGTCGTCGGCAACCGGACCCGGGTCAAGGTCGTCAAGAACAAGGTCTCCGCGCCGTTCAAGCAGGCCGAGTTCGACATCATGTACGGCAAGGGCATCTCCCGGGAGGGCTCGCTGATCGACGTCGGCGTCGAGCAGTCGATCATCCGTAAGTCCGGCGCCTGGTACACCTACGAGGGCGACCAGCTCGGCCAGGGTAAGGAGAAGGCGCGCGAGTTCCTGCGGGAGAACCCGGACGTGGCCGCCGAGATCGAGAAGAAGATCCTGGAGAAGCTGGGTGTCGGGGTGCTCGGCGCGGACGAAGCCGGTGGGCCCGAGCTGCCGCCGGTCGACTTCTGATCCAGATGGCAGGGCGGCGTCGAGGTGCGTGGACGGGGCGGGGCTGGGATGCGGCTCCGCCCCGTCCACGCACGTCCCACATCGGGCAGCAGGACGACCCTGACGGACAGCCGGCCGAGTTGGCCGGCACCGCTGGACCGGTGCCACGCTCCGCCGGCCGTGGCACGGTGGCCGGCGGCCAGGAGATCGACGAGGCTCAGCGGGCGCGCGACATCTGTCTGCGTCAACTCGCGGCACGACCGCGGACCCGGGCCGAGTTGGCCGCCGCGTTGCGTCGTCGTGGCATCTCGGAGGAGACAACCCGGTCGGTGCTGGACCGGTACGACGAGGTGGGGATGATCGACGACGCGGCGTTCGCCCGGGCCTGGGTGTCCAGCCGGCATCACGGTCGCGGCCTCGCCCGGCGCAGCCTCGCCGTCGAGCTGCGCCAACGCGGAGTCGATCCTGAGACCGCCCGGGACGCTCTCGACGGGCTGGACGAGCAGACCGAGCTGGCCACCGCCGAGGAGCTGGTCAACCGTAAACTGCGTACCGCCCGAGGGGAGCCGGCGGCGCTCTTCCGGCGTCTGGTCGCGATGTTGGCCCGCAAGGGCTACTCGGCGGGCGTCGCGGTGCCGGTGGTGCGGGAGGCGCTCGCCGCACACTCCACCGAGGCTGCGGAATTCACCGAGTTGGTGGAGGAAGACGGGTTGATCGGCGACCTGCCCGACCCGGATGCCGGGCGTGGCTGGCCCACCTGACGAGATGTACTCCACCGCAGGATGTGCCAAATTTCCGACTCATCCTGCTGCGTCCTGAGCGTGGCAAGCTGGCAGTGAGCGCGTGGCTGCCCTGAGTTCCGCCATGGGTTCGATCATGAGTTCTTGACCGAACGGCCCCTCGCGACCTAGCCTCGCGTTACAGACGAACAACCGATCCGTCGTAGGCTAACCGCACAATATAGATCTCATAACAGTACGACATCACTTCGCAGCAGCTGAGTAGCCAGATACGTCGCCACCGGACAGGCCGGTCCGGTGGCCATGGCATGCGACGGCGGCACCACGCCGCTGTCACGAGGCACCGCGAGGGTGCCGTCTGGTCGATGGTCAGCCGCCACGGTCGGGCGTTCCCATAGCCGTGGCCGGCCGGAGCGACGGGCCTCCGGACGGGTCGACGGCGGACTGGAGGCGGTCATGGCGCAGCACAGGGACCCGGCGGGGCACGTGAGTGCCGGCGTGTCCGGAGCATCGGCATGACCGGGCTGGAGTGGGGGCTGTTCGCCGCCGTCGTCGTACTCGTCGGCGCGGTGTCCGCCGGGCTCGTCGTCGGCGCCCGTACCTTGCGCCGGCTGACGCCGCCCGGTCCGCCACCCCCGGCCGAGGACGACCCCGCGTTCGTCGCCGCCCGGGACCGCCACGAGCAGTCCCTCGCCGCGCTGCGTACCGCCGCCGACGAGGCCACCAGCGCCGTCGAGCAGGCCAAGACCGCCGCTGCCGCCGCCCGGACCGACGCTGCCGCAGCCAAGGCCGAGGCGACCGCCGCCCGCGCCGAGGCCCGCCGGGTTCTCGACGCGGCCCGTGCCGAGGCGGACACCGTGCTGGAACGCGCGCACCGACAGGCCGAGGCCGAGGCAGAGCAGGTCCGGTCCGCCGCCCGCCGCAGCGGCGAACGGGAGATCGCGATGCTGTCCCGGACGGTCAAGGAGCAGTCCGTCGAGCTGGACCGGCGCAGCCAGCGGATGGACGAGCGGGAACGGCAGCACACCGAGGAGGCCGACCGGATCGCCGAGCGGGACCGCCGGTTGAGCGCCACCGCCGCCGAACTCGCCGAGCGCAAGGCGGCACTGGCCGCGCGGGAGGCGGACCTCGCCGCCGCCGAGGAACGCTGGCGGCGGGAGCTTGAGCGGGTGGCCGGGCTCACCACGGAGGCGGCCCGCGGTGAGCTCGTCGAGGCGATTGAGAACCAGGCCAAACGGGAAGCCGCGATCCTGGTACGCGACATCGAGGCCGACGCACGCAACACCGCCGACCAACGGGCCCGGCACATCGTGGTGGACGCGATCCAGCGGGTGGCCAGCGAACAGACCGCCGAGAGCGTGGTCAGCGTGCTGCACCTGCCCGGCGACGAGATGAAGGGCCGGATCATCGGCCGCGAGGGTCGCAACATCCGGGCCTTCGAATCGGTGACCGGCGTCAACCTGATCATCGACGACACTCCCGAAGCGGTCCTGCTGTCCTGCTTCGACCCGGTCCGCCGGGAGGTCGGCCGGCTCACCCTGGAGAAGCTGGTACTCGACGGGCGGATCCACCCGCACCGCATCGAAGAGGTGTTCGAGACCGCCCGGCAGGAAGTCGAGCAGCTGTGTCACCGCGCGGCCGAGGACGCGCTCGTCGATGTCGGGATCACCGAGATCCACCCGGAGCTGGTCGCCCTGCTCGGCCGGCTGCGCTACCGGACCTCGTACGGCCAGAACGTGCTCAAGCACCTGGTCGAGACGGCACACATCGCCGGGGTGATGGCGGCCGAGCTGCGCCTGGACGTCGCTTTGATCAAGCGGTGCGCGTTCCTGCACGACATCGGCAAGGCGCTCACCCACGAGGTGGAGGGCAGCCACGCGATCATCGGAGCCGACGTCGCCCGCAAGTACGGCGAGGCCGAGGACATCGTGCACGCCATCGAGGCCCATCACAACGAGGTGCCCCCGCAGACCGTCGAGGCCGTGCTCACCCAGGCATCCGACGCCTGCTCCGGTGGGCGTCCCGGCGCGCGGCGGGAGAGCCTGGAGGCGTACGTCAAGCGGCTGGAGCGGATCGAGGAGATCGCCGCCGGCAAGATCGGCGTCGACAAGGTCTTCGCCATGCAGGCCGGCCGGGAGATCCGGGTGATGGTCAAGCCGGACGACGTCGACGACATCGGTGCGGCGGTGCTCGCCCGGGACGTGGCCAAGCAGATCGAGGAAGAGCTCACCTACCCGGGGCAGATCCGGGTCACCGTGGTCCGCGAGTCCCGGGTCACCGAAATCGCCCGCTGAACCCGTCCGGATCCGCTGACCCAACCCGCCGCCGCACGCAGCGATCTTGCCCCTCGACGGACAGTTCAGACGAACGCTCTCGATGACTGCAAGATCGTCGGAGGGGTCAGGGTGTGGGTGCGGTCGTACCGGCGCCGGCACCGGCACCGGGGCCGCCGCTCACAGACGGCTGCGGACCGACCAACGTCGACGCCGGTGGGGCGGCCGGCGGAAGCTGGCCGGAGCGCCGGCCCCGGGCCAGCATCCGTTGCGCGAACTCGGCGAGCCGCGACAGGGCGTAGTTCACCGCGATGAAGAGCACCCCGATCACGATGTAGACCTGGATCGGGTTGCGCAGGTTCTGGATGATCGTCCGGCCGACCAGCAACGTTTCCTGGTAGCCGATGATGAAGCCCAGCGAGGTGTCCTTGAGCACCACGATCAGCTGACTGATCAGCGCCGGCAGCATGATCCGGAACGCCTGCGGCAGCAGGATCATCCGGGTGGTCTGGAACGACGTCAGCCCGATCGCAGCGGCGGCCTCCCGCTGCCCGGAGGGCAGACCCTCCATGCCGGAACGAACGATCTCACCGAGGACGACGCCGTTGTAGATCGTCAGGCCCAGCACCAGGTACGGCAGCATCTCGTGGCCGAACGGCAGTGTGACCTCGAGACCGAGTTCGGGCAGTCCACGGGCCACGAAGAAGATGGTGATGACCACCGGCAGCCCACGGAACACCTCGACGCAGAAGCGGGTCACCGCGTTCAACACCCAGCTCAGCGCCCGCACTCCGATGGCCAGCGGCGTGGCCAGACCGACGAACCGGCGGCGCATCAGCGCCTTGAGCTGAATCCGCAGGATCGCCAGCGCGGTGCCGAACAGCAGCGACGACACGATCGCCAGGCCGGCGGCGATCAGGGTGGCGGCGATGCCGTCGCCGAGCAGCGCCCACACCTGGCCGAACACGTCGTCACCGGGGTCGATCAGCGGACCCCACTTGGCCATCGTGAACTGGTCACGTGCGGCCAGTGGCCGGTAGACGAAGAAGTAGCCGGCAGCCGCGGCGGCGACCGCCGACAGCACGCTGACGATCAGGGTGACCCGCCGCGCCCGTGGGCCGGGGGCGTCGTACAGCACACTCTGCTGGCTCACGATGCCAACCCTTCGTTCGCGGTGCCCGATCCCTGGTTCGCGGCTACGGGGCCGGACCCGTCGGCTGTGCTCACCGGGCCACCGCCCGGCGGCCCTCGACCCGGTCCAACAGCATGCCCAACGGCACGGTCATGATCAGGAAGCCGATCGAGATGCCGACGAAGACCGGGATGATCGGCTCGCCCAGGGCGCTGGTCAGGTTCTGGGCCGAGTTCGACAGGTCACCGACCACCCCGAAGAAGCCGGCGAGCGCCGAGTTCTTGATCATCGCGATGATGACGCTGCCCAGCGGGACGATCGCGGCCTTCCATGCCTGGGGGAGCACCACGTACCGCAGATTCTGGGTGAAGGTGAGGCCGATCGCGCGGGCGGCCTCCGCCTGACCGGGAGAGACCGCGTTGATGCCGCTGCGGATAGCCTCACAGACGAAGGCTCCGGTGTAGACGCTCAACGCGATCACCGCGAACCGGAAGTACGGCAGGTCGATGCCGAGCCGGCTGAAGATCGACGACAGGCCGGGGATCCGCAGGAAGTCGGCGTTGGAGCCGAGCGCCGGCAGCCCGAAGGCCGAGAAGAACATCACGATGGTCAGCGGCACGTTGCGGAAGATCGTCACGTACGCCCCGCCGAGCCACCGCAGTGGTGGCACCGGCGAGATCCGCAGGATCGCGATGAACGTGCCGATCAGCAGGGCACCGGTCGCGGACAGCACGCACAGCTGGAGGGTGAGCCAGAAACCTCCGACGAACACGTCGAAGTGGTCGACGAGCACTCTCACACGAAAGACCCTTCTTGCGAACCATCCGCCGGGACGACCGGCCGGTGCCGACCGGCCGGCCCGGAGCTGGAAGGCACCGGGCCGGCCGTGCTCGATCAGATGCGACCTCGAAGGTCAGTAGCGGTCGACCGCCGGGCCGGTCGGGGTGTTGTCGTCGAACTCACCCGCGGTGGACTCCCACGCCTGCGCGTAGGCGCCGTTCTCGTAGATCTTCTCCAGGGTGTCGTTGATGAAGTCGCGGAACGCGTCGTCACCCTTCTTGACCCCGATGCCGTACGGCTCCTCGGTGAACTGCTCACCGGTGAGCTTGAACTCGCCCTCGTTGGAGGCGATGAAGCCGAGCAGGATCACGTTGTCCGTGGTGACCGCGTCGACCTGGCCGCCGCGCAGCGCGTCGACGCACTTGTCGTAGATGTCGAAGAGCACCAGTTGCTCACCGGCGTTCGCCAGGTACTCCTGGATGTTCTCCGCCGGGGTGGAGCCCTGCACCGAGCAGACCTTCTTGTCGCCGGCCTCGAACGACTCCGGCCCGGTGATCGAGTCGTCGTCGGCGCGCACCATGATGTGCTGGCCCGCGACGTAGTACGGGCCGGCGAAGTCGATCCGCTCCTTGCGGGTCGGGTTGATCGTGTAGGTGGCCACCACGATGTCGACCCGGTCCTGCTCGAGGAGTTCCTCGCGGACCGCGGAGCGAGCCTCGACGTACTCGATGTCGTCGGCGGCGATGCCGAGCTCGCCCGCGATCAGCTTGGCGATCTCGACGTCGAAACCGGCGGGCGTGCCGTCGAGGCCCTGCAGGCCGAAGCCGGGCTGGTCGAACTTGGTGCCGACCACGAGCTTGCCAGCCTCGCTCAGCTCGGCCATGGTCGTGCCGGCCTCGAAGGTCGGGCTCTCCACCACGTCGGGGTTCTCACCGCCGGTGTCGTCCCCGTTGTCGCCACACGCCGCCATGGACAGCGCCAGTGCGGCCGCTGCGGCTACCGCCGCCATGCGTGAGATACGCATTGCTCAGTGATCTCCTCTACGTTGGGAAGCCGGCCGGATCGCGGTCGACTCCACGATGGATGAAATATCAGGTTTGTGAGAAAAGGTCAGTGGGTCAGGATCTTCGACAGGAAGTCCTTGGCCCGGTCGCTGCGGGGATTGGCGAAGAACTCGGCCGGCGGGGCGTCCTCGACGAGCTGGCCGTCGGCCATGAAGATCACCCGGTTCGCCGCGTGCCGGGCGAAACCCATCTCGTGGGTGACGACGACCATCGTCATGCCCTCGGCGGCGAGCGACGTCATCACGTCGAGCACCTCACCGACCATCTCCGGGTCGAGCGCGCTGGTCGGCTCGTCGAACAACATCGCCTTCGGCTGCATCGCCAACGCCCGGGCGATCGCCGCGCGTTGCTGCTGGCCGCCGGAGAGCTGCGCGGGGAACTTGTCCGCCTGGTTGGCGATCCCCACCCGGTCGAGCAGCTGCAGGGCTCGTTCCCGCACCGCTGCGGGCTTCTCCCGGCGCACCTTGATCGGGCCGAGCGCGACGTTCTCCAGAATGGTCTTGTGCGCGAAGAGGTTGAACGACTGGAACACCATGCCGACCTCGCTGCGCAGCCGGGCCAGCGCCCGGCCCTCGGCCGGCAGCGGCTGCCCGTCGAACACGATGGTGCCCGAGTTGATCGGCTCCAGCCGGTTGATCGCGCGGCACAGAGTGGACTTGCCGGACCCCGAGGGGCCGATCACCACGACGACCTCACCACGGTCGACGGAGAGGTCGACGTCGTCGAGCACGTGAAGTGGGCCGAACCACTTGTTCACCCCACTGAGCACGATCAGAGGTTCACTGGTCGTCACCGTCAAGCACCGTCCCTGTCCATGCACCGTCCCTGGGTCAACGGTCGGCCGAGGCCACCTCACGTCTGTCCCGCCACTTTAGGCGGGGCAATGTGTCGGAAGGCAACTCAAATGGTCACGGAGCGGTAACACACCCCGCGTAGCGGCGACGGTGCCGGCAACATGATCGTATGGCGATTGCACCGTTTCGCGCCGCGCTGTGGAACTGGTCCACTGATGGACCACTTGTCCCCGGTCAGGTCCGAGCCACCCTCGCGTCGATCCTCGGCCGGCCGGTGGTCGCCCTGGACACCGTGCCGGCCGAGCAGTTCCCCGACGGCGCGGTGCTCTGCGACGTGTGGCAGGGAGCCGGCGAGTTCCCGGTCGGCGTCGACTGCTACGCCGTGCCGGCGGAACTGCCGGAGACCCTGGTCCTCGCCGCGTTCGCCCGGCGGGTGCGGCGCCGGTGCGTACTGCCGGACGACACCCTCGACCCCGGCCGGCACCTGCTGGTGTCCCCGGACGGCACACTGCGCCCGGTGCACCTGGACATCGAGCCGACCAGCTACGGGGACCGCCGGGCCAACCTGCGGTTGTGCAGCCTCGCCGACCCCGGCTGCCACAACGGGGTGTCCTGCGGCGCGTCGCGCTGGGGACCGGATTCGGTGGTGCCAGCCCGCCGCGCCGCCTGAGAGCGTCGGCATCCGCCGGGCCGGGTCCGCCGGTGCCGAGCGGGCACCACCCGAGGCTGCCGGCGTCCGGCGGCTGCCGGCTACGCTGTCTCGTGTCATGACTACCAGCGCAGCACACGCCCGCCACTCGCGTACCTATCAGGTGCGCACCTACGGCTGTCAGATGAACGTGCACGACTCCGAACGGATCTCCGGGCTGCTGGAGGCGGCCGGATACCTCCGGGTGGGGGAGTCCGACGATCCGGACGTCGTGGTCTTCAATACCTGCGCCGTGCGGGAAAATGCCGACAACCGGCTGTACGGCAACCTCGGCCAACTGCGTCCGGCCAAGCAGAAACATCCGCAGATGCAGATCGCGGTCGGTGGCTGCCTGGCGCAGAAGGACCGAAGCGAGATCGTCCGCCGGGCACCCTGGGTGGATGTCGTGTTCGGCACCCACAACATCGGCGCGTTGCCCGCGTTGCTCGACCGCGCCCGGCACAACGCCGCCGCCGAGGTGGAGATCCTCGAATCGCTGGAGGTCTTTCCCTCCACGCTGCCGGCCCGCCGGGAGTCGACCTACGCCGGCTGGGTGTCGATCTCCGTCGGCTGCAACAACACCTGCACCTTCTGCATCGTGCCCGCGCTGCGTGGCCGGGAGAAGGACCGTCGCCCCGGTGACGTGCTCGCCGAGGTGCGGGCGCTGGTCGACGAGGGTGTGCTGGAGGTGACCCTGCTCGGCCAGAACGTCAATTCCTACGGCGTCGAATTCGGCGACCGCCTCGCTTTCGGCAAGCTGCTGCGCGCCTGCGGCGGCATCGACGGTTTGGAACGGGTCCGGTTCACCAGCCCGCACCCGAAGGACTTCACCGACGACGTGATCGCCGCGATGGCGGAAACCCCGAACGTCTGCCATTCGCTGCACATGCCGCTGCAGTCGGGGTCGGACACCGTGCTGCGGGCGATGCGGCGCTCCTACCGGGCCGAGCGCTATCTCGGCATCATCGACAAGGTTCGCGACGCGATGCCGGATGCGGCGATCACCACCGACATCATCGTCGGTTTCCCGGGGGAGACCGATGACGACTTCGAACGCACCCTGGACGTGGTCCGGGCGGCCCGGTTCTCCTCGGCGTTCACGTTCCAGTACTCCATCCGGCCCGGTACCCCGGCCGCCGAGATGCCCGGCCAGGTGCCGAAGGCGGTGGTGCGGGAGCGCTACGACCGGCTGATCGCCTGCCTCGAGGAGATCACCTGGGCGGAGAACCGTCGGCTGCTCGGCAAGACCGTCGAGGTGCTGGTGGCGGTCGGCGAAGGACGCAAGGACGACCGGACCGGGCGGCTGTCCGGGCGGTCCCGGGACGGGCGGCTGGTGCACTTCGCCGCCGGCGGCTTCGCCGGGCGGATCCGCCCGGGTGACATCGTCGAGACGGTGATCGACTACGCCGCGCCGCATCATCTCAACGCCGACGCCGAGCCGGTCGCGCATCGCCGGACCAGGGCCGGCGACGCCCACGAGGCAGGACAGGCACCCCGTACGGGTGGGGTGCTCCTCGGCCTGCCGACAGTTGGTGAGCCGCCACCCGCACGGCTTGCCGCACCGGGCTGCGACCGCTGACAACACGCGTCTCCCGGCCAGGCGGGCTGGCCGGGAGGCGGTGGACGGGCTGAGGGTTACAGGCCGATCTTGCCGGTGCCGGCACCGTTGGTGACGACCGACTTCACCTGGCTCGCGGTGGTCAGCGAGTAGGAGTAGGGGATGCTGGCCACGCTGCCGGCGGTCTCCGGGCTGCCGGAGTCGACAAAGTGGTTGTTACGGGCGACCAGGGTGCCGGGACCCGAGGCGGCGTAACCGACGTGCGTCGGGTCGTCGACTTTCTCGAAGTAGTTGCCCTCGACGAGTACGCCAGCGCCCTCGGTGGAGGCGACACCGTAGTCGTTGTCGTAGTAGTAGTTGTTGAACACATGGACCGGGTTGCCGAAGCGGACCCGTGGGTGGCGGGACCCGGAGGCGTCAAACCAGTTGTGGTGGTAGGTGACCCGCAGGTGGCCTCGGTCCTGGCTGCCGTTGTTGTCGGAGTGGCCAAGTAGCATCGACTTGCCGTGGTTGAAGACGCGGTTCCACGACACGGTGATGAAGTCGGAGCCCCGCTTGATGTCGACGGCACCGTCGTAGCCGTTGGTGAAGCTGTTGTGGTCGACCCAGATGTTCTTCGACTCGGTCTGGACGTTGACGGCGTCGTCATTCCAGTTGCGGAAGTTGATGTTGCGGATGATCACGTTCCGCTGGTTGCTGATGTTGAATCCGCAGCCGGAGATGGTGGCCGATGATCCGGTGCCGACGATGGTCTTGTTGCTGCCGACGTTCAACATTCCGGAGCAGGAGATGGTGCCGGACACCCGGATGACAGCGGAGCCGGACCCACTGATGGCAGAGGACAGCGCCGACGAGTTGCTGACTGTGGTCGGTGAGGCGTTACCACCACCGGTGGTGCCACCGTTCTGGGTGGCCCAGCCGACCAGGCCGGTCGGCGTCTGCCCCGGCGGTGGTGTGGTGGGGTTGGGTGGTGGTGTGGTGGGGTTGGGCGGTGGAGTGGTGGGGTTGGGCGGCGTGGTGGGGCTTGTGCCGCCGGTGCAGGTCACTCCATTGAGGCTGAAGCTGCTCGGCGCCGGGTTCGACGAGTTGTTCCAGGAGCCGTTGAAGCCAAAGGACACCGCGGCGTTCGTGCCGAGGTTGCCGTTGTAGCTGGCGTTGCGGGCGGTCACGGAGCTGCCGCTCTGCGAGATCTCGGAGTTCCATGCCTGGACGACCTGCTGCCCGGCGCCGAAGCTCCATTGCAGGGTCCACGACGACATCGCGTCGCCGAGATTGGTGAGGACGACATTACCGGTGAAACCACCAGGCCACTCGGAGGCAACCGAGTAGTTGACTCGGCATCCGGCGGCAGCGTGGGCGGTGCTTGCGCTGACGACCGTGACCCCGGTCAGGGCGACAGCCGCGATCGCAGTGGTGATCAGCGCGGTGGGGCGCCGTACTGCGTGCATTGAGGATCTCCTTACGCATTGGCGGGTGCGTCGCCGTGGAAGGAGCTAGCCCGGTTGGCTCCAACGTGTAGTGCTGGCGGCGCATCCTGCCACGGGAATGACAGGACGGCTCCCGCTGGACGGTGCGGGGAAGCGCTTTCCCCAGCAGAGCATAGATGCATGCAAATGTCAAAGCTTGGGCTGTGGGCGGCGGGCGGTTGACGGCCCGCCCAGGGCCTTCGCGGGGCCGCGATATGACCGGATAGTCAGCTGTAGGACAGTCACGTCGTTTCTGGCGGTACCTGAGAGAACGTGGTCCTCTGGCGGGCGGCGTATCGCCGCTGTCGGACAGCCCGTTCAAGAGGCCACCGCCGAAGACCTCCGGCATGCCCGGTAGCGACGGGCCCGCCCACAAGCTGGGAAAGCAGCGTGGCGCGGCGGGGAAGAACGCCGTCAGGTCGGTCGACAATCCCGACGAACGGAACGGGGTCGAACCGGACGCGTGCACCGGCTGCGGCACCGACCTGGCGCCGACGCCGAACTGTTCCGGACTGCCGGCGTCGACCGGGTTCCTGGCCAGCGCCCGCCGCAACGCCGCGACGTGCTACCTGGCCTGCTCCGCGAGGGTGAGGAAATGCCGTTTGCCGGCGAGCGCCTTCTCCGCTTCGCGGATCCGCTTGGCGTCACCAGCCGCCCGGGCCCGCTCCAGCCGCTGCTCTGCCTCAGCGACCTGTTCACGCATCTGGGCCAGCAACGGATTCGCCGCCGGCTCGGTACGCCGCCACGCCGAGTCCATCGCCTCGCGTACCCGGTCCTCGACCGACCGCAGCCGGCGGTCCAGCCCGGCGGCCGCTTCCCGTGGCACCCGGCCGATGTCGTGCCACTGACCCTGCACCTCGCGCAGCTTCGCCTGAGCGGTACGTGGGTCCGCGCTCAGGTCGACGGCTTCCAGCTCGGTCAGCAGAGCCTGCTTGCGTTCCAGATTGTCGCGCTGCTCGACGTCGCGGGCCGAGAAGACCTCGCTGCGGCGGGTGAAGAAGGCGTCCTGGGCGGCGCGGAACCGTTCCCACAACTTCTGTTCGGCTTCCTTCGACGCCCGTGGAGCCGCCTTCCACTCGGTCATCAGCTCCTTAAGCCGGTTCGCGGTGGAGGCCCACTCGGTCGATTCGGCCAGCCGTTCCGCCTCGGCGAGCAGCGCGCTCTTGGCGGTCTGCGCCTCCTTGCGCTGGGCGTCGAGCGTCGCGAAGTGAGCCCCCCGACGTCGGGTGAAGCCGTCGCGGGCGGCGGCGAAGCGCTTCCACAGCTCCCCGTCGGCCTTCTTGTCGACGCCTCGGATGGTCTTCCACTCGTCGAGGATCTCCTTGAGACGATCGCCGGCGGTCTTCCACCCGGTGGACTCTGCGGCGAGTTTCTCGGCCTCCTCGACCAGCGCGGTCTTGCGTACCAGTGCTTCGGCCCGGGCGGTCTCGCGGGCCGCCTTCGCCTCGGTCGCCTTCGCCTCGGCGACGGTGGTCAGCTTGTCCAGGCGCTCGGCGAGAGAGTCGAGGTCACCGACCACATGGGCGTCGGCGAGGGACGCGCGTAGTCGCCGGATCGTGCTGAGCGAATGGGTCGCGTCGGCGGCGCCGGATTGCATCCGGGCCTCTGTCAGATCCACCTCGGTCACCAGATCGGCGAAGCGGCGGGCGAAGTGTGCCAGGCCTTCCTCTGGCGCGCCGGCCTGCCAGGACCCGACCGTGCGCTCTCCTTCGGCGGTCTTGACGTAGACCGTGCCGTCCGCATCAACCCGTCCGAAGGAAGTCCAGTCACTCATGTGCCCATCCTCGTTCTCCCGGCGCCGCGAGATCGAGAGATCTCGATGGGCGCCGCCACGGCGCAGTTAGGTTGCAGGTAAGTTTCCCCCGCGCATTGTCACAGGTCCAACCCTGCCCGCGTCGAGCGCCTGTCGCCGACCGTGACCATACGGTGTCCTTGTCCGGCGTCGGCCCGGCGGTTGCCTACAAATCGCCGCATTGTCCGCACCGTCGGTGATCGGGTGGTCGCTTGACGCCACCGAGTCGGGGTTAGGGTGGTCCGGTGCCACTGCATCGTGTCGCCTTCTGCCCGCAACCCCCGGTGCTCGTCCCCGAACTCGCAGGTCAGGCGGCCGGAGAACTCGACACCCTACGCCGGGCGGCCGATGCGGCGGTCCGCGATCTGCTCGGTCGTGCGGTCGATCGGATCGTCGTCGTCGGTGGACAGGACCCCGGCGGTGCGCCCGGTGGCCCCCGCCCGGCCCTGGGCGGCGGGCCGACCGTTTACCGACCACCGCTGCACGCCAGCTTCCGGCCCTGGGGCCTGGCGGCCGACGTACAGCTGACCGTCCGGCCCCAGCCGGCCCCGGTACCCGGGGGCCAGCCGCCACCGGCCGGAACCCACCCGGCTGCTGAAGCCGTCGGTCCGGCCGCCCGACTGCCGCTGAGCCTGACCATGGCCGCCTGGCTGCTGTCGCGCAACGGGCTCGATCCGGCGGCGACCGCCGTTGAGATGATCGAGGTCCCGGCCGGTGCGGCACCCACCGATTGCCGACGCTGGGGCCGCGAACTCGCCGTAGACGGGCCCTCGGCGCTACTCGTGATGGGCGACGGATCGGCGTGCCGAGGGCTCTCCTCGCCCGGCTACCACGACGAACGCGCCGAACCCTTCGACGACCGGATCGCCGCCGCCCTGGCCGCCGCCGACCACCAAGCCCTGACGGCGTTGGCCCCGGACCTCGCCGCCGACCTACAGGTCGCCGGCCGGACCACCTGGCAACTGGCCGCCGCAGCGGTCGCCGCCACCACCGCCGACTGGAGCGGCCGGGTCGACCATTACGCCGCGCCCTACGGCGTCGCGTACTTTGTGGCCTCGTGGCATCGGAACTGACCAACGGCGGCGGACCGCCGCAGCGCACCCCGGCCGGGGCGCGCCCGGCCCGGGTGGTGGCCCTGATCGGCCCGACGGCGGCCGGCAAGTCGGCGCTGAGCGTCGAACTGGCCCAGGAGTTGGACGCCGAGGTGGTCAACGCCGACTCGATGCAGCTGTACCAGGGCCTGGACATCGGCACCGCCAAGCTCGCCGTGGACGAACGCGCCGGGGTCCCGCACCACCTGCTCGACATCTGGCCGGTGGCCACCCCGGCCAGCGTCGCCGGGTACCAGCGCCTGGCCCGGGCGGCGATCGACGACATCCTGCGCCGGGGACGCCTACCACTGCTGGTCGGCGGTTCCGGCCTGTACGTGCGGGCGGTACTGGAGCACTTCGAGTTCCCCGGCACCGATCCGCAACTGCGAGCCCGCCTCGAAGCCGAACTCGCCGCGGCCGGCCCGGCCCCGCTGTACGCCCGGCTGGCCGCCGCCGACCCGGCCGCCGCCGCCGCGATCCTGCCCGGCAACGGCCGGCGGATCGTCCGCGCGTTGGAGGTGATCGAGCTGACCGGCAACCCGTTCACCGCGGCCCTACCGGAGCCGGCCCCCTACTACGACGCCGTCCAACTCGGCGTGGACCTGCCCACCGACCAACTCGACGAGCGGATCGCCGCCCGGGTCGACCGGATGTGGACGGCCGGGCTGGTCGCCGAGACCCACGCCCTGGTCGGCCAGGGCCTACGGGACGGTCGTACGGCGAGCCGGGCGCTCGGCTACCAGCAGGTGCTCCGGATGATCGACGGCGAATGCGACGACGCGCAGGCGCGGGCCGACACGGTCCGCGCCACCCGACGGTTCGTCCGCCGCCAGCGCTCGTGGTTCCGACGCGACCACCGGGTGCGTTGGCTCGACGGCAGCGAACCGGATCTGGTCAGGGCGGCGCTGACCGCCCTGACCACCGGTTGAGTTCACCTGTTTCCGAGAGCGCGCGAACCCTCAACGGATCGTCGTGGCCGACCGCTGCTTGACGGTGCTCGCACCGGCCGGCAGGTCACCGGGGACCGCCAACTCCGCGGCGTCGGTGCTGGCCGCCGCCTCTGCCGAGTGGGACACCGAGGCCGCAGCTGCCGCGGCAGCCGTGGCGTGTGCCGCCGCCCGTACCGCGGCGGCCACCGCCGGCGCGACCCGGGGGTCGAAGACGCTCGGCACGATGACCGTCGGGTTGATCCGTTCCTCACCGACCACGTCCGCGATCGCCCGCGCCGCGGCCAGCGCCATGTCGTCGGTGAACGACTCCGCGTGCGCGTCCAGCATCCCCCGGAACACGCCCGGGAACGCCAGCACGTTGTTGATCTGGTTCGGCTGGTCGGAACGCCCGGTCGCCACGATCGCGGCGTGCTTGCGGGCCTCCCGCGGATCCACCTCCGGATCCGGGTTCGCCAGCGCGAACACGATCGAATCCGGCGCCATGGTCGCGATGTCGTCGCCGGTCAGCAGGTTGGGGGCGCTCACCCCGATGAACACGTCCGCGCCACGCACGGCACCGCGCAGGTCACCCGCGTACCCGCCGATGTTGGTGTGCTCGGCCAGCCACTGCCAGCTCGGGTTCAGCCCGGCCAGTCCACGGTGCAGCGCTCCCGGCCGGTCGTACGCGATCACGTCGCCGACACCCTGCCGCAGCAACAGCTTGATGATCGCGGTCCCGGCGGCGCCGGCACCGGACACCACCACCCGTACGTCGCCGAGCTGCTTGCCGACCACCCGCAGTGCGTTGGTCAACGCGGCGAGCACACAGATCGCGGTGCCGTGCTGGTCGTCGTGGAAGACCGGAATGTCGAGCAGCTCCCGCAGCTTCGACTCGATCTCGAAGCATCTCGGCGCGGCGATGTCCTCCAGGTTGATCCCGCCGTAGCCGGGCGCGATCGCCCGCACGATCGACACGATCTCGTCCGGATCCTGGGTGTCGAGCACCACCGGCCAGGCGTCGACGTCGCCGAAGCGCTTGAACAGGGCCGCCTTGCCCTCCATCACCGGCAGCGCGGCGGCGGGGCCGAGGTTGCCCAGCCCGAGCACCGCCGAGCCGTCGGTGACCACCGCGACGGTGTTGCGTTTGATGGTGAGCCGGCGGGCGTCCGCCGGATTCTCGGCGATCGCCAGGCACACCCGCGCCACGCCCGGCGTGTACGCCCGGGACAGCTCGTCGCGGTTGCGTAGCGACACCTTCGGCGACACCTCGATCTTGCCACCCAGATGCAGCAGGAACGTCCGGTCGGAGACCTTACGGACCTCGACGCCGTCGAGCGCCTCCAGCTCCTTGACCACGTCGTCGGCGTGCGTCGAGTCGGCCGTGTCGCAGGTCAGGTCGACCACCACGCTGACCGGGTCGGAGTCGACCACGTCGAGCGCGGTGACGATGGCTCCGGCCTCGCCGACGCAGGTGGTCAGCCGGCCGATCGCCGAGGCGTCCGCGGGAATGCTGATCCGGATGGTGATGGAGAAGCCGGCACTGGGCAGGCGGGTGGTCGCCACGGGTTCCCTCCGTCGTTGGTGGGGGCGACCCGTACGGGGCCGCCCGACCATTCTTGCGCGTGACCCGTCACGTCCCCGCCCCACCCCGCGTACGGCCCCGGGCCGACCGCCCTGGCGCCGACGCGGGCGACGCGGCGTGAATAGTAGGTGCGCCCGCACGCCAGGCGTGTCACGATCGAACCCTGAGGAGGCAGCTTTTGCGTACGTATCGCGCCGATGAGGCGCCCCATCCGTTCTTCGACTCCCCGGTCACCGACGACCCCCGTCCGCCGGAGGACGTCGCGACCACCGGCGAGCTGGAGCTCGCCGAACGGCACGCACTGCGCCGGGTCGCCGGGCTGTCCACCGAGCTGACCGATGTCACCGAGGTCGAGTACCGCCAGCTCCGCCTGGAACGCGTGGTGCTGGTGGGAGTCTGGGAGAGCGGAACCGTGACCGACGCGGAGAACTCCCTCGCCGAGCTCGCCGCACTGGCCGAAACCGCCGGATCCCAGGTGTTGGAAGGGCTCATTCAGCGCCGCGACCGCCCGGATCCCTCGACCTACGTCGGCCGGGGCAAGGTGGGCGAGTTGGACGACGTCGTCACCTCCACCGGCGCAGACACCGTCATTTGCGACGGCGAGCTCTCCCCGTCCCAGCTGCGCAACCTGGAGCAGTCGGTCAAGGTCAAGGTGATCGACCGGACCGCCCTGATCTTGGACATCTTCGCCCAACACGCCAAGAGCAAGGAGGGCAAGGCGCAGGTCGAGCTGGCCCAGCTGGAGTACCTGCTGCCCCGGCTGCGTGGCTGGGGTGAGGCGCTGTCGCGCCAGAGCGGCGGCAGCGGGCGCGGCGGGGGCGCCGGCGGTGGTGTCGGCCTGCGCGGCCCCGGCGAGACCAAGCTGGAGACCGACCGCCGCCGGATCCGGACCCGGATCGCCCGCCTGCGGCGGGAGATCAAAGGCATGCGGACGGTACGCGAGACCAAGCGTGCCCGACGTACCCGTAACGCGGTCCCAGGGGTGGCGATCGCCGGCTACACCAACGCCGGCAAATCCAGCCTGCTGAACCGGATCACCGGCGCGGGCGTGCTCGTCGAGGACGCGTTGTTCGCCACGCTCGACCCGACCACCCGTCGGGCCCATGCCGCCGACGGCCGCGTCTACACGCTGTCCGACACGGTGGGGTTCGTCCGGCACCTGCCGCACCAGATCGTCGAGGCATTCCGCTCCACCCTCGAGGAGGTCGCGGAGGCAGACCTGGTGGTGCACGTGGTCGACGGCGCCCATCCCGATCCGGAGGAGCAGGTGCGGGCGGTGCGTACCGTGCTCGCCGAGGTCGGTGCGGATCGGCGTCCCGAACTGCTGGTGGTCAACAAGATCGACGCTGCGGGTGAGGAGGAGCTGCTGCGGCTCAAACGTCTCTGGCCGGAGGCGGTCTTCGTCTCCGCCCGGCAGGCCCGGGGCATCGAGGATCTGCGCGCCGCGATCGAGCAGCGACTGCCCCGACCGTCCGTACCGGTGAGCGTGCTGCTTCCGTACCACCGTGGCGACCTGGTCTCCCGGGTGCACCACCGGGGTGAGGTGCTCGGAACCCGGCACACCGACGCCGGCACCGTGCTGAGCGCTCGGGTCGACGAGGCGCTCGCGGGTGAACTCGAGCCATTCCTGACCCGCTACGAGTAGTTACCCATTAACTGACAGTGATTGATCACGATGTAACACGGGCCTTGAGGTCGGCATGCGACACTCGTCAGATGCGTCGGATTCTGACCCCGGCCGCGATCGTCGTCGGACTCCTCGCGGTCCATGTCGTCCTCCCGGCAGGGCCGGCCGTCGCCCTGCCCGTCCAGGACCCGTCGGCACCAGTGGACCCGCAGGTCACCCCGGGTGAGCGGGTCTGTGAGATCACCGATGATCGACTTCGGGAACTCTCCGGGCTGGTGGCGACGGCCGACGGGTACGTGGTTGTCAACGACGGCACCGACATCGGCCGCAACGAACGGGTGTTCTTCCTCGACTCCTCCTGCGAGGTCGCCAACGCCGTCCAGTACCCGGTGAGCCCCTACGATCCGGAGGACCTGGCGCTCTCACCGGACGGGCAGACCCTTTGGATCGGCGACATCGGCGACAATCCGACCAACGATGAACGCCGGCAACGGATCGCCCTGTGGTCGATACCGGCGGACGGCTCCGCGCAACCGGTCGTCCACCGGCTGAGCTACCCGGACGGCCCGCACGATGCCGAAGCCCTGCTGATCCTCAACGACGGCACCCCACTGATCATCACCAAGGACACCGGGCCCGCCGGCCTCTACCGGCCCGTCGACCAGCTGCGCAGCGACAACGAGGACCCGGTGCCGATGGAGAAGGTCGGCGAGCTGGAGCTACCCCGGACCAACACGCCGAATCTGTTCGCCGCTGCCGGCCGACTCACCGTCACCGGCGCGGCCCGATCCCCGGACGGCACTCGGGTGGTCATCCGTACCTACGCCGACGCCTTCGAGTGGGACGTGCCCGCCGACGGCGATCTCGTCGCCGCGCTGACCGACGAACAACCCCGAGCCACCCCGCTCACCGACGCCTTCGGTGAGGCGATCTCCTACACCGCCGACGGCGCCAGCTTCGTCACCGTCTCCGACGTCGCCACCCTGGATGAGGACGCCACGGTCGAGATCCTGCGCTACACGCCGAGCACCGAGGTCGCCGCCCCCACCGATACCGAATCAGATGGCGTGCAGGGCCCATCCTGGATCAATCGGATCACCCTGCAGGACATCAACCTGCTGATCGCGGCGGTCGGCCTGCTCGGCGCGGTGCTCGTGGGCGTCGGTATCCACGGCATCGTGCGAGGGCGCCGCAAAGCCCGGCTGGCGGCAGCCAGTCGCGAACCGGCCCGATCCGAGCGTGATGGCGACAGTGAACCCGCCGCCGCGTCGTACGCAAGTGGCGCACTGGGCAGCGGCGCGTACGCAAGTGGCGCACTGGGCAGCGGCGCGCTACCGGCCGGTGGCCCGCCGGGCGCGGCCGGCCGGAAACAGGGTGCCGTCTACGGCGGTGCCAAATCTGCCGGGGGTGGCGTCTACGGCAGCACCAAACCCGCTGCTGGTGGCGGCGGTGTCTACGGCGGTGCCGCGAAACCGCCCACTGGTGCGGTGTACGGAGGAGCCCCGCCCCCACCACCCGCTGCGGTACCGCAGCGGGACTCCGGTGGTTACCGCGCCGCCGGAGTCGTCGATTCCGGAGCCGTGTACGGAGCCGCCAAGCCGGTCCCACCCGTGCGGCCAGGCAACAGCGGCTACCGAGTTGACCCCGACGTCGGCGGCGACTACCCGGGCGATGGCTACCCGGGCGACCGCTACGACCAACCCCGGGCCGGCAGCCGGCCGCCAGCGGACGACCGGGACGCCGGGGTGTACGGCAGACCTGGCCGAGGCGGGCACCCGGACCACGACCGACGCGGCTGACGAACCGACGCGGTTGACGAACCGGCACAGCCCACGGAAGCCTTGCCACACCGCTGCCGGGCAGTCCGGCGGGCAAGTCGTCAGACCCGCCGGAGCACCGCCACCACGCGACCCATGATGGTCGCCTCGTCACCGGGGATCGGGTCGAAGGCAGCGTTGTGCGGCATCAGCCAGACATGCCCGTCCCGCCGGCGGTAGGTCTTCACCGTCGCCTCGCCGTCGATCATCGCCGCGACGATCTCTCCCGAGTCGGCCGTCGGCTGCTGGCGCACCACGACCCAGTCCCCGTCGCAGATCGCGGCGTCGATCATCGAGTCGCCCTTGACCTGGAGCATGAACACCTCGCCCTCGCCGACCAACTCACGCGGCAACGGGAAGATGTCCTCCACCGCCTGCTCGGCCAGGATCGGCCCGCCGGCGGCGATCCGGCCCAGCATCGGCACGTACGCCGGTGTCGGCCGTGAGGCTCGTGCCGCCTCGTCGTCGGCGGCGTCGCCCATGGGACGCACATCCACGGCACGGGGTCGGTTCGGGTCCCGTCGCAGGAAGCCCTTCCGCTCCATCTCCTTGAGCTGGTAGGCGACGCTCGACGGGGAGACCAGACCGACCGCCTCGCCGATCTCGCGGACGCTCGGCGGATAACCGTGCCGGTCCACCCAACTCCGGATGAACTCCAGGATCCGGCGCTGGCGGACGGTCAACTCGGCGGCGACCGGCTCAGGGAAGGTGCTCACCACAGGAGTCACGGCCCGCAACCGGGGCTCACCAGACCGTCCGGAACGGCGGCCGCGCATCGACGCGCCAGCGTTGGCCGTCGCCGCTCCACCCGTACCGGTCGTCTGCTGGGGCGGGCCCGTCCTGTCGTCGGTCGACACGTCCGTCCTCTCGTCAGCCGGCAGATTCCGTCCTGTCGGCGTGCCGTCGGTGTTGACGATGACCGTAGCCACAGAACCGCCCAGGTTCAAACATCTGTACGACTTCGGTCGGCGTGTCGGCTCGACGAGTCATGGTCGGGGTCGGCGGCGGTCGGCCGGTGATTGCGCGCTGGTTGACGGTAACCCTGAGCCCAGGGTTGGTGTTGGCAGAGTGACGACGCGCCGAGCGGGGCCAGTCAACTTGACCGAGCCCCGGTTGCGGCCTACCGTCGACCCCAACATCTAGTAGTTACAAGGGTGTAGGTTGCCCACAGGTTGGGTCTCCTGGTCGGGAGTGGTATTTTCGGCCGGCCGCGCCCACGCACCCTACGGTGACCGGTGCGGTGGACACCCCGCCCGGCGACCCACCTGACTCGACCGAAGGGATCTCGGCATGCGCTGCCCGTACTGTCGGCACGCCGACTCGCGCGTCGTCGACTCGCGGGAAGCCGAAGACGGTCAGCTCATCCGCCGCCGCCGATCCTGCCCCGAATGCGGCAAACGCTTCACGACCGTCGAGGAAGCGGTCCTCGCCGTTGTCAAGCGCAGCGGCGTCACTGAGCCGTTCAGCCGGACCAAGATCATGGGCGGGGTACGCAAGGCGTGCCAAGGGCGTCCGGTGGACGACGACGCCATCGCCCTGCTGGCTCAGAAGGTCGACGAGACCATTCGGGCCAAGGGCGCGGCCGAGATCCCCAGCCACGACGTCGGGCTGGCGATCCTCGGGCCGTTGCGGGAGCTCGACGAAGTGGCGTACCTGCGGTTCGCCAGCGTCTACCGGTCCTTCGACTCGCTCGACGATTTCGAACGCGAGATCGGGACGCTGCGGGCCGCCGCTACGGCGAAGTCGGCCGACGCCGACGCGGTGCCGACCGGCCCGGCTACCGGCTGACCCATCGCGGTGCGCCGGCAAGCGGGGCGGCTGGCTGCCCGCATCGGCGCGCGCGGCGCCAACAACAAGACCGATACATGTCTGACGAAACAAACCGCGCGGCGGGGTGCTGCGCGAGAGTCTGAGGGGGCGATGAGATGGCGGGGGATGGTGTGACCGCGAAGACAGGCGATACCGGCGGTAGCGTCGGCGACAGCGCGACGGCGAAGTCCAATGGCGCGGGCGGCCGGTCCAACGGCGTGGCAGCCAAGGCCAACGGCAACGGGCGGGTGCGAGCCAAGGCCGGTGCGGCCGGGCTGACCGTCGAGCGGGTCTGGACCACCGATGGCGTGCATCCGTACGACGAGGTGACCTGGCAGCGCCGTGATGTGGTGATGACCAACTGGCGGGACGGCTCGATCAACTTCGAGCAGCGTGGCGTCGAGTTCCCGGAGACCTGGAGCGTCAACGCGGCGAACATCGTCACCACCAAGTACTTCCGTGGCGCGGTAGGGACCCCGCAGCGGGAGTGGTCGCTCAAGCAACTGATCGACCGGGTGGTGAAGACCTACCGGGCCGCCGGTGAGCAGCACGGCTACTTCGCCACCAGCGCCGACGCCGAGATCTTCGAGCACGAGCTGACCTGGATGCTGCTGCACCAGGTGTTCAGCTTCAACTCCCCGGTCTGGTTCAACGTCGGCACCGCCTCACCTCAGCAGGTATCGGCCTGCCAGCCGTACCACTCGCTGGTGAGCACGCCGGCCGGCCTGGTTCCGATCGGCAAGCTGGTCGAGGAGAATGCGATCGGCGCGAAGGTCTACGACGCGCACGGTCTGACCCGGATCCTCGCGGTCAAGGCCAACGGCAGCAAAGACGTGCTGCGCCTGCACACCAAGGCCGGCTACACCCTGGACGTCACCGCCGACCACCTGGTCTGGAAATCCACCGGCGTCGGCACCGGCAGGTTCGTCGAAGCCGGCACTCTGGCCACTGGGGACACGCTCGAGTGGCACCGGCGGGACAGCGTCGGCGAGGCGGAGTTCCGCCTCGCCGACGTCCACGAGGCCGCGCTGGCCGGATGGCTGCAGTCCGACGGTTTCGTCGGCCAGTACGACCAGGGCACCAACCAGTCGCTGACGATCGAGGCGATGACCGTCAACGACGACGAACTCAGCTGGGTTGTCGCCGCAATCGACCAGGTCTTCCCTGGCGCACACCGCCACGAACGCCGCGTCGTCACCCAGGACATCACTCTCGACTGCCGGCGGACCCGCCTGTACGGGGAGCATCTGCGCCCGTTCGTCGACAAGTGGGGCCTGCTCGCCCGGGGCACCGAGATGGAGGTGCCGGCAGCGTTGTTCACCGCGCCGCTGCCGGTCGTCGCTGCCTATCTGAAGAGCATCTTCCAGGCCGAGGGCTATGTCTCGGCACGCGAGGCATCCACCCTGGTCGGTATGGACATGATCGCCGAGCGGTTGGTCCGCGGACTGCAGCGGCTGCTGCTGCGCTTCGGGATCTTCTCTCGGGTCGGTTTCAAGGCCGACCCGCGACCGAACCGGCACGGCACCTGGTCGTTGCGGATCCAGAACCACGGCGACCGGGACGCCTTCGCTGCGGAGATCGGGTTCGTCGACGCCCGTAAATCCGGCAAACTGGAGGAGAGCTTCGCCAAGGTGGGCCGGTCCGCCAAGCCGACGAAGCGCCTTGTCATCGAGCGGGTCGAACTGCTCGGGGCGATGGAGGTCTACGACATCCAGACCGAGTCGGGGGAGTACCTCTCCGGCAACCTGCGGGTGCACAACTGCTTCATCCTCGCCGTTGACGACTCGATGGATTCCATCCTCGATTGGTACAAAGAGGAAGGGCTGATCTTCAAGGGGGGCTCCGGTTCCGGCGTCAATCTGTCCCGGATCCGCTCCTCCAAGGAGCTGCTGTCCAGCGGTGGCACCGCCTCCGGCCCGGTCAGCTTCATGCGCGGTGCCGACGCCTCGGCCGGCACCATCAAGTCCGGCGGCGCCACCCGCCGGGCCGCCAAGATGGTCATCCTCGACGTCGACCACCCCGACATCGAGGAGTTCGTGCAGACCAAGGCCCGCGAGGAGGACAAGATCCGGGCGCTGCGCGACGCCGGATTCGACATGGACCTCGGCGGCGCCGACATCGTCAGCGTCCAGTACCAGAACGCCAACAACTCGGTCCGGGTCTCCGACGAGTTCATGCGGGCGTACGAGGACGGCGGCAGCTTCGACCTGCGCAGCCGGCTCGACGGCTCGGTGATCGACACCGTCGACGCCAAGAAGCTGTTCGGAACCATCTCGCAGGCCGCCTGGGAATGCGCAGACCCTGGCCTGCAGTACGACGACACGATCAACGACTGGCACACCTGCCCGGAAACCGGACGCATCACCGCGTCCAATCCCTGCTTCACCGGCGACACCCTGGTCCACACCGACAAGGGGCTGATCCGGTTCGACGCACTCGTCGACCGGACCCGGCAGGGTGAGTCGTTCGGCGTCTACACCCACGACGCGACCAACCCGGACGCCCCCGCCGACCAGGTCGTGCTGACCCGCCCCGAAGCGGTCATGATCACCGGGACGAACGAGATCACCCGGCTCGAGTTCAGCAACGGCATGGTGCTGCGCTGCACCCCGAACCACCGGATCTGGACCACCAACCGTGGGTACGTCGAGGCCAAGGACCTCACCCCGGACGACCAGATCCTGCCGCTCGACCAGCCGACGCCGGCGACTGCCGCGTCCTGGGAGTTCCGGATGCGCGCGGACGCCCAGGTGTCACCCGGCGAGGTCGTGCCGACCAGGTGGCAGCGTGAGTCGCGGCTGCCGGAGAAGTGGACCGAGGACTTCGCGCACCTGCTCGGCTGGCTGGTCGGCGACGGCTCAGTCCGCCAGGGCACCCCGGGCGTACGCGGCGACAACCCGAACGCCAGCTGGGCCTACAGCCAGACCGACCCGAACGAGATCGTCCAACGTCACCAGTCCGTGCTGGAGAGCATCGTCGGTCTGCGGTTCCGGCCCATGCAGACGCCGAACGGCACCGTGCAACTACGCAGCGGTCGTACCGCCGTGGTCGACTTTCTGACCGGGCTCGGCGTGAGCACCGCCCGAGCGGTGGACAAGCGGCTGCCGTCGTCGGTGCTGGAAGCGCCGCCCGAGATCCAGGCGGCATTCCTGCGCGGACTCTTCGACGCGGACGGCTGCGCCGTCGAGTCCGCCGACGGCACCCGCTACGTCGGGTTCGGCGCGGTCTCGATCGAGCTGCTCCGCGAGGCACAGCGCCTGCTGAGCGCGTTCGGTATCGGTAGCCGGATCCACGCCACCCGCGAGGCCGACGGCGCCACCTTCCGGTACACCGCCAAGAACGGCGATGAGCGGGAGTACCACGGCGAGCAGCTGTACGACCTGCGCATCAGCGGGGAGAACATTCGCCTGTTCGCCAGCCGGATCGGGTTCGACCATTCGGCCAAGGCGCAGCGGGTGGCCCGTTGGCTCGAGGAGCACCGGTCCTACCGGACGGATCAGACCGCGAAGCTGGTCAGCCGTGAGTTCGACGGTTTCGAGACCACCTACAATCTTTCCGAGCCGCGCAACCATTCGTACATTGCCAACGGTGTGGTAGTTCGCAACTGCTCGGAATACCTTCACCTCGATAATTCGTCGTGCAATCTTGCTTCGCTCAATCTGATGAAGTTCCTGCGGGCCGACGGTGGCTTCGAGGTGGAGAAGTTCGTCCGATCCGTCGAGTTCGTCATCACCGCGATGGACATCTCCATCTGCTTCGCCGACTTCCCGACGCAGAAGATCGGCGAGACCACCCGCGCGTACCGGCAGCTCGGCATCGGCTACGCCAACCTCGGCGCCCTGCTGATGGCCTCCGGCATGCCGTACGACTCAGAGGCCGGCAGGTCGTACGCCGCCGCCATCACCTCGGTGATGACCGGTACGGCGTACCGCCGATCGGCCGAACTGGCCGGCGTGGTCGGCGCATACGACGGCTACGCCCGCAACGCCGAGGGGCACAAGCGGGTGATGCGTAAGCACGCCGCCGCCAGTGATGAGATCCGCCCGACCAACCCGACCGCCACGGCCCTGGCCCGCGAGGCCGCCCGACAATGGGAAATGGGCAACAAGATCGGCGAGAAGAATGGTTGGCGCAATTCCCAGGCAAGTGTGCTCGCGCCCACTGGGACCATCGGTCTGATGATGGATTGCGACACGACCGGAGTCGAACCGGATCTGGCGCTGGTCAAATTCAAGAAACTGGTCGGCGGCGGCTCGATGCAAATCGTCAACCAGACGGTGCCGCGCGCGCTGCGTAGCCTCGGCTACCCGGAGGAGCAGGTCGAGGCGATCGTCGAGCACATCGCCGACCACGGGTACGTGGTCGACGCGCCAAGTCTGCGTACCGAGCACTACCCGGTGTTCGACTGCGCGATGGGGGAGCGGTCGATCGCCCCGATGGGGCACGTGCGGATGATGGCGGCGGTGCAGCCGTTCATCTCCGGCGCGATCTCCAAGACGGTCAACATGCCGGAGGCGGCGACCGTCGCCGACGTGGAGAAGATCTACTACCAGGGCTGGAAGCTGGGGCTCAAGGCGCTGGCGATCTACCGGGACAACTGCAAGGTCGGCCAGCCGCTGTCGGTGGCCAAGTCCGACAAGTCCAAGGAGATCGCCGCCGCCGAGCAGGCCAAAGTGGTCGAGACGATCGTCGAGAAGATCGTCGAGTACCGGCCGGTACGTAAGCGGCTGCCGAAGAAGCGTCCGTCGGAGACGGTTTCCTTCTCAGTTGGCGGTGCCGAGGGCTATCTGACCGCGTCGTCGTACCCGGACGACGGCCTCGGTGAGGTCTTCCTGAAGATGTCGAAGCAGGGTTCGACGCTGGCGGGGGTGATGGACGCCTTCTCGGTGGCCATCTCGATCGGCCTGCAGTACGGCGTGCCGTTGGAGACCTTCGTGGCGAAGTTCACCAACATGCGCTTCGAGCCGGCCGGTATGACCGACGACCCGGACGTGCGGATGGCGGCGTCGGTGATGGACTACATCTTCCGGCGGTTGGCACTGGACTTCCTGCCGTACGACCGCCGGGCCGAGCTGGGGATCTTCACCGCCGCCGAGCGGACCGCGCAGATGCGTGCCGAAGCGGAGGCGGAGAACGACGCGTCGGAGCTGTCGGCGATGGCGGTGTCCGCGCCGGTCGAGCCGAGGACCGAGTCGAAGGCGTCGTCGTCGGTCGAGGCGGGCGGCGGTACGCCGACCTTGCCGGCCGCCGTGACGCCGGCCCCGTCGTCGGCGCATTCGTCGACGGAGTTGCTGGAGGCGGTGATCGGCAAGGCGGCCGACGCGCCGCTCTGCTTCACCTGCGGCACGAAGATGCGCCCGGCCGGAAGCTGCTACGTCTGTGAGGGCTGCGGCTCCACCTCGGGCTGCAGCTGAGAGTGACCATTCTCGGCGTGTCGCAGCCAGGGGCGCGTTGAGATGCGGTAGTCGACCGAGGGGTCTGGCCGATGTGGTCGGGCCCCTTCGTCGGATGTCGGCCGCAGCGCCGGCACCGTGGCGGCAGCGTGCGGTGTCGCGGCGCCTTCGGACGAGGGCGGGCGGCTGCGGTTCGGGGTCCGGTCCAGGGTCGATGCGTGCTGATATCGTGCCGCTCGTGACTGATGAAGCGGCCCGCTCAGGTGAGCACCGGCCGGGTTACGCCGGCCAGCCGGGTCAGGCAAACCAGCCGGGTCACACGGGCCAGCCGGACGACCGCCCGGCGTCGTCGCCGCAGAGCCCTTCGCCACGGCCGGGTCCCTGGTCGACGCTGCCCGGTCAACCCGTGCCCGGTCAACCCGTGCCCGGTCAACCAGCGTCCGAGTTTCCAGTGTCCGGGTCTCCGGCGGCTTCGCCGTACGGGCGCGATGAGTTCGGCCTCGACATCGCGCCGGTCTCCGGTGGAGACTCTGGCCAGCCACTTCCCGGTGGATACCCCGCGCCGCCGCCGGGGGGCTACTTCGGGCGGCCGCAGGAACCGCAGCGGATCGAGCCCTCGCCGTCGCCGCAGCGACGCATCCTGCCGTTGCCGCAACCGCCGCGCAGAAGGGTCTGGCCGATCCTGGTCGGCGGTGTGCTCGCCGGGGCGCTGGTGGCCGGGACCGCCGCGTTCTTTCTCGGACGGGAGAGTGTCGACAGTGGCGAGTCGGTCACGGTGGTGGTTCCGCCGCCGGGTGCGATCACCGAGCTGATCGCGGCCAACCGGGCCAAGTTTCCCGACGAGCTCCTTCCGTTGGCTGAGCCGTGGCTGGCCGACATGAGTGGCTGTGTCGCGGACACCGACCGCGACGGGCCGAGGCTGGACGACGGCCAGCGGTCCCATGTGCTGTGCCGCAACGGGGGCATGTATCTGCACTTCGTCGCGTATGAGTCGGCGGACGCGAAAGCCGCCGACCTCGCCTACCGCCAGCAGATCGCGTTGAACTCGGCGGGCATCCTGGCCGGTGCCGAACAGCCGGGCCGCAAGCTGGGCGGCGTCACCGCGATCGCGGGGACCTACGTGGAGTACGCCACGCGGTCCGGTAAGGACCCGGCCCTGTGCGGTATCTGGTGGAACCCGGACAGTACCGACACGGCCGTCTACATGGACGTGATCTGTGACAGCCTCGGTGGTGAGTGGGATCCGCTGCGTGCCGTGTGGCAGCGGCACAGTTGATGGCTGGCCTGCTCGCTGACCGGTCGGTGGCGGTGGTTCATGAGTGGTTCAGCGCTGTCGGCGGCTCGGAGAACGTCTTTCTGGCTATCGCCGGGCTTGTTCCGCACGCGGCACGGTACGTGCTGTGGGCCGAACCGGATGTCGACCGGACCGGCCTGCGTGAGACGTGGCTGGCTCGCACTCCGCTGCGTCGGTCGAAGGCGTTGGCGTTGCCGGTGATGCCGCTGGTCTGGCGTACGGCGGGCCGGCCCGCGCCGGACGTGGTGATCTCGTCGAGTCATGCGTTCGCGCACACGGTGAAGTTCGGTGACCCGGCACGTACCCGGCACCTGAGCTACGTGCACACCCCGGCCCGGTACGTGTGGAGCCCCGGTTTCGACGGGCGGGGCAGGAACCCGGTACTCGCCCTGCCCCGGGTGGCGTTGCGTCGGGTCGATCGGTGGGGCGGGCGGCACGTGCACGCGTACGCGGCAAACTCCGTCGAGGTCCGGGACCGGATCCGGCGCTTCTGGGGCCGCGACGCGGTGGTGATCAATCCGCCGGTGGACGTCGCGTACTTCGGTGCCGGGCCGGCCGGTGACCGGGACTACCTGCTGGGTGTGGGGCGGTGGATTCCGTACAAGCGGTTCGATCTGATGATCGAGGTGGCGGCGGCGGCCGGGATGCCGCTGGTGCTCGCCGGCTCCGGGCCGGCGGAGGCGGAGCTGCGCCGGCGGGCCGGGCCTGACGTCCGCTTCGAGGTGCGTCCGTCCCGGTCGCGGCTGCGCGAGCTGTACGCCGGTGCGGCGGCGCTGCTGTTCCCCGCACACGAGGACTTCGGCATCGTGCCGGTCGAGGCGCAGGCCGCCGGGACCCCGGTGGTCGGGTTGGCCCGGGGTGGTCTGCTGGAGACGGTCGTGCACGGCGAGACCGGTATGCTCGCCGATTCCACCGACCCGGGGGTGCATGCCCGGCTGGTGGCCCAGGTGTCGCGGCTGGACCGGGCGCGGATCCGTCGACACGCGGCAGGTTTCGGCCCGGCCCGGTTCGCCGCACGGATGACGAGGTGGGTCGACGATGCGCTCCGGTGACCGCCGGGTGACGGTGCTGGACGCCAGCGGGGTCGGCCCCGGCGGGATCACCCGGATGCTCCAGGAGTTGGTCCGGCACTGGCCGGCGGAGCATGACCTGCGTCTCGTCGCCGCGCCGGTCGAGTTCACCGGGCCGGCGGAGATCGTGGTGAGTCGCCAGTCCGGTGGCCGGTCAGCGACGATCGCCACCGCGTTCGCGGCGCTGCGCCGGGAGCGTCACGGGCGGGTCCTGTCGCTCAGCCCGTCGGTGGCGGCCGTCGGTGCCCGCCTGCCGGTCACCACCATCGTGCACGATCTCGCCTTCCGGCTCTGGCCGCAGGGGCTGTCCCGGTCGGTAGTTGCGTACCGGGGGTTGAGCTACGCCACCGCGCTGCGCCGCTCGGCGGGTCTGTTGTGTGTCAGCGGCCGTACCCGTCACGATCTGCTCGGCCTGTACGGGGCGGCCGGCGAGCGGGCTACCGTCTGGCATCCGGGCAGTGACCTGGCCGCTGTCGGGGTGGCGCCGCCGCTGCCGGCTGACTACGTGGTGGTCGCCGGGCATGCCCCGCACAAGGGCGTCGAACTCGCCATCGAGGCGATCCGGGTCTTTCCCCGGTACACGCTGGTGGTACTGACCGGCGGCACCCGACACTTCCACGACGCCACCGGCGCGACGGTGTTCCTGGACCGGTTGGACGACGCCGCGTACGCGGCGACCGTGGCGGGTGCCGCCGCGTTCGTGATGCCGAGCCATTTCGAAGGCTTCGGTCTGCCGGCCGCCGAGGCGCTCGCGCTGGGGACCCCCACGATCGTTTCGCCGGATCCGGCGCTGCACGAGGCGACCGCCGGTGCCGCGATCCGGATGCGGAGCTGGTCGGTCGAGGCGCTGGTGGAGGCGTTGGGCCGGATCGAGAAACCCGGGCCGGTGACGGTACGTACCTGGCGGGAGGCGACCGTGGACCTCGTCGAGCGGCTGTGGCGCTGATGCGGATCGCCATGGTGCACGCCACCTTCGCGGTCCGCGGCGGTGCCGAGCGTTACCTCGACGATCTTGTCGGCAGCCTTGCCGCGCGCGGGCATGAGGTACGCGTCTGCACCGCCGGGGACCGGCCGCGTTGGTCGGCCCGGCTGCCCGGCAAGGCTGCCGTGCATCTGGGTGATCTGTTCGACCCCACCGGCCTGGGCCCGGTGGACCTGCGTGACTTCGCGCCGGACGTGGTGCACGTGCACAACTGGCAGGGTCTCGGCGTGCCGGCGGTGGCCCGGCTGGCCCGGGCGTACCCGACGGTGCACACAGTGCACGACTACGCCGTGCTGGATCCGAACAACGCGTTGCGCAACGTGGGACGCTCCCGAGGGTTGGACGCGCTGCTGCGGCTCCGGTCGGCGTGGATTCTGCGGCGGTTCCGGCGGCTACGGCTGCTGTGTGCCACCGAACGGGTCCGTGACCTGGTGCTGAGCGCCGCCTCACCGACCCGGCGGCCGCCGGCCCGGATCGTGCCGCTGGCGGTGGCGCTGGACTGGAACCGGCGGGCGTGGCCGCCGGGCGACCCCACCACCTTCCTGTTCCTGGGCGCCTTGGGCAGCCACAAGGGTCTCGACCGGTTGCTGGACGCCTGGGATGGGCCGGGCACCCTGCTCGTGGCGGGGGAGGGGCCGTTGCGTTCGCGCGTCGAACGGGCCGGGCCGGGGGTGCATTGTCTGGGTCACCTCGACGAGGCCGGTAAACGTGCGGCGTTCGCCCGGTCCGGCTGGCTGGTGTTCCCCAGTCGGGTCGCCGAGACGTTCGGGCTGGTCTGCGCGGAGTCGCTGCTGGCTGGCCGGCCGATCATCGTCGGGGCGCACGCGCTGCCGTCGATGGCGACCGAGGCGTCCACGTTGTCCTTCGCTGGTGTCGAAGGGCTGCGCGCGACGCTGCACCGGGCGGCCGCGATGCCGGCCGACGAGTACGCCCGGCTGGCGGCGTCAGCGGCGGCGGACGGCAGCAGACTGGACTGGGACGAACACGTCAGCGCGGTGCTCGACGCCTACGAACTCGCCGCCGGTGGGGTCCGATGATCGAACAACATCCGAGTCGTACGACGTCACGCTGGGACCGGGTCCACGAGTACGGTCTGCTGTTCGTCCTGGTGGCGAGCACTGCGCCGCTTCCGCTGTCCGGGCTGTCCTGGTTGCTGTTCGCTGGCCGGCCCTGGGTCTTCAGCCTGGCCGGTGCCGTGGTCACCTGTGTGCTCGCGGCGGCCGTGGTGCTGCGCCGTGGCGGGGACCTGCCGGTGCGGTGGGTGGTGGTCGGTGCGGTCGGTACGGCGGTGGCGCTGACCTGGAGCGCGATCGGCGTCGCGCACCACGGCGCGGCCCAGACCTTCACCGGTCTGCGGCTGATCCTGATCCCGGTGGCGTTCCTGGTGATCGTCGCCGCCTTGGCGCCGGCGGCGGTGTCGCGTCTGCTCACCGCGCTGTCCTGGATGATCGTCGCCAACGCGGTGGCCGGGGTGGCGGAGGTGCTGATCGGGCCGGCGACCCTGGTCCGCTGGGGATTCAGCCCGCACCACAACATCCGCTACATCGACGGAGTGTTCCGGGTACCCGCCCTGACCGAGGTCAACGCCGAACTGGGCCTGCTGGCCGGGGCGTACCTGCTCGGCTACGTGGCCTGCTGGTTCACCCAGATGGCCCGACCACGGGCCGTGCTGTGGCATCTGGCGGCGGCCGCGGCGGTGCTGTGTCTGACGCTGAGCACCAGCCGGTCCGGTGCGCTGCTCGTGGTCGCCGGCCTGACCGGCGCGTTGGTCGGGCCCCATGCCCGTTCCCGGGCCCGGCGGTGGCTCGCCATCGCCCTCGCCGGACTGGTCGCGGTCGGCGTCGCGGCGATGTTCGTCGTGTTCGGCGCGGGCGGCACCAGCAGCTTGTTCCAGCGTTTCGGCGTGTGGGGTGAGCTGCTGGCCTCGGTGCCACTGGCCGGGGACGGCATCGGCGCGGCCGGCGGCGCCACCTACTCCCGGGTGGCCAGTTCGCCACCGAGGTTCGTGGACAACTACTTCCTGAACGTGGGGCTGCAGTTCGGGCCGGTGGTGATGGTGCTGCTGGTCGGCGCGACGGTGTTCGCCCTGGTGCGTCTCGCGCGGGCTTCGGCCGGGCACCCGGAGCTGGTGATGCCGATCGCCCTGCTGAGCGGCCTGGCCGGGGCCTGCCTGACCCTGGACGTCTGGGAGTTCGAGTCGACGATGTTGGCGCTGATCCTGTTCGGGTACCACGGACTGCGCTCCGCCTCGGCACCGCCATGATCGGTCTGGGTGCCGTCGTGCTCCGCCCCGGCGTCACCGTGATCCGGCGACTGCAGCAGTCGCAGTTGTCCGTGCAGGCGGCGACCCGGCTGACCAGCATCGGCGTGTTCCTGCTGGCGTCCTGGGCTGACAACGGTCACCTCGCCCTGGTCGCGTTCCAGGGTGCGCTGCTCGCCATTCCGTACACCCTGATCGAGGCCCTGGTCGGGCGGCCGCAGTCGGCCGGGATCGTGCCATCGGAGTGGGACCGGCAGGCGTGGGCGACCCGGACGGCGGCGGTGGTCACGCTGCCGGTCGCCGCGATCGGCTTCGCCGCGGTATCGGTGGCGTTGCCGTACACCGGGGTCGTCGACCGGCTCCTGGTCGTGCTGCCGGTACTGCTGCAACTGCCGATCGAGGCGCTGTTCTGGTCACTGGCAGCGGTCGGTGGGCGTCGGCGTGCCAATCTGGTACCCCAGCTGGTCGCAACCGGCACGCTCGCCACCGCAGTGGTCTTCGTCGTCGTGGGCGTACGGCTGGAGATCGCGGCCGTCCCGAGCCAGCTCGCCGTGTTGACCTGGGTGCTGGTCACCCGGGTCCGGCTGGTCGGCCAGACCCGGCCTGGTCCGCTTGCCGGCGTGCGCCCGGGGGCCACCTACTGTCTGGCCGCAGCGGTCGACCTGGGGTACGTCATCGCGTTGCCGGCGGTCGCCGCGGTGGTGGCCGGTCCGGCCGCGATCGTGCTGCTGCGCGCCATGGACCTGGCGTTCGGGCCGTTCCACGTGGCGCTGGCCGCGACCACCCGCGAGGATCTGGTGGCCGGCCGGGGTAGCCGCTTCCGCACCGGCACCCGGCTGTTGACGATGGCGCTGCTGGTCGGCATCTCCGGGGTGCTGCTCGCCAGTGCCCCGGTGCGTGGCCTGCTGGCCGAGGCGCTGGCCACAGCGGCCCTGGCGACGGTGGCGCTCTACTGCGCACACAAGGCCACCGTGATGGTGTCCACCTGGCTGTCCGTGCGGCACCTGGTGCGGGCGGCACCGAGCACGTACCTCGTCTCGGCGGTCGGATCGCGGACGATCGCGTTCGTCGGGCTGGCCGTCGCGCTGCTGGGGGTACGCACCGTCGGTGGCCTGTTCGTTTTGCTCGCCCTCGGCGAGTCGCTGGTCGCGGCCTGGTTCACCGTACGGCTGCTGGTGACGGCCGTACCTCCGCCTCCGCCGGTAGTGCCGGCACCGGCCGCACCGGCACCTCCGGAGATTGTCGGGCCCCACGATTCATCGACTACTCTCGTCAGGTCGCGCCAGCCGCAGGAGAAGCCATGAGACCCGAGTCGCTCGGCGAGCACGGCGCCCGAGCGGCGGTGCCGCGCCGTCGGGCGATCGCCGCCACCGGTGCGCTGATCGCCGCTACCGGCCTCGGCGGGATCGGCGCCACGGCGTACGGCAGTGGCCGCGCCGCGCCGGCCGGCCGCGACTACGACGTGCGCGAATTCGGCGCCGTCGGCGACGACGCGACCGACGACACCCACAGCCTGCAACGCGCCCTGGACGCCGCCCGGGCGACCGGTGGCACCGTGTTCCTGCCACCGGGCAGCTACCTGACCCGCCGGCTCACCCTGTACTCCCGGGTCCATCTGCGCGGCTCCGGCGGCGACGCCACGGTCCTGCGGCTGGCCCCCGACACCAACACCGCGATTCTCGAGTCCGACCGCTTCGAGCAGGAGTCGAGCGCCGGTAGCGACGCGGGCATCACCATGTTCAGCGTCCGTGACCTCACCCTCGACGGCAACCGTGGGCAGAACAACCCGGTCAGCTACGGGCTGCGCCTGTACGGGTACGGCTACGACCTGACGGACCTGACCGTCTTCAACTGTGGTGCCGACGGGGTGGCCAGCGACTGGGGGACCGCCGGTCACCTGCCGGCCCCGTCGCACCAGATGGAGTCCCGGATCACCGGTCTGCGTACCCACGAGAACGGCGGACACGGGGTCAACTTCGCCGGCCCGCACGACTCGATGTTCGTCAACTGTCTGTCCTTTCAGAACGGCGGCACCGGGTTCCACCTGGCCGGCAACTCGTACGGCACGTTGATGGTCAACTGCCATGCCTGGGGCATCCGGCAGAACGTCTCGTTCGAACTGGCGGCCTCCGGCATCGGCTGCGTGAACTGCTACGCCGACCTCGACGGCGGGATCGGCGTGCGAATCTCCCGCAACGACTGTCGCTGGCTGGCCGGCTACGTGCAGGGTGCCAACCATGCCGGTCCGGCCGTCGAGATCGGTGTCCAGTTCGCGCCCGGCGTAGGACCTGAGGAACCTGCGGCGGCCACCATCGACACGCAGATCCGCAACTGCGCGACCGCCGCCGTCGACTTCGGTGCCGACCGGGGCATGTCGATCATCCGGGCCATGCTGTCGCAGCCGGGGGTCAGCGGTGTCACCGGCACCGGGCTCGGCTGGATCGGCCGGCCGAATCCGGACTCGCAGGTGGACATCACCCACGGCCTCGGTCACGCCACCAAGAACCTGGTCGTGCGGCCCGCGTTCGACCTGCGGGCCCAACCGACCCCGGCGGCCCCCGACGACGGCCAGGTCCGCGTGTTCGCCCGCGAGGTCGACGGCCGTACGCAGCTCTGCGCCCGGTTTTCCAACGGCGAGGTCCGCGTCCTGGCCGGCGAAAGCTGATGAGGCATGGTGCGGCCGGAGGTTATCCGGCGGTGCCGGTGGCCGTGATCGCCGCCGTATCGTCGCGGCGGACCGCGTCATAGAACACCTTCGCCCTGGCCAGGTCCGGCAGCACGACGCTCTGGTCGCCGCGCGTGCCGGTGCCTGAGGTGGGACTGGTGTAGAAGTTCAGGTTCGTGCTCCGGAGATGCCGCAGCTCGGTGGCCATGCCGAGGATGTTCAGCGTGTCGTCGACGGCGACGGTGTCGGCGGTGGCCCGCAGGAAGGCGTTGAGCCGGCCGGGGTTGGTCAGGACCCCGCCCGACGAGGCCTTGTCGATGATCGCCCGGATCACCTGCTGCTGGTGACGGATCCTGGCGAAGTCGCCGTCGGCGAACGCGTACCGCTCCCGCGCGTAGTCCAGCGCGGCGGCACCGTCCATGATCTGCGGTCCGGCCTCGAATCTGCGCAGGCTGCTCGGGTTCAGCGAGTGGGTCGAGGTGAACTCCCGTTCGACGTCGATCTCGACCCCGTCGAGCGCGTCCACGATCTCCTTGAAGCCGGCGAAGTCGACCATCGCCACGTGGTCGATCCGGACCCCGGTGTAGTCCTCGACGGTCTGCACCATCAGCGGCGTATCCCCCCAGGCGTACGCGGCGTTGATCTTCGCGTAGGTGTCGCCGTACCGGCCGTCGGCGCTGCGCGGCACGTGGACCCAGGTGTCGCGGGGGATGGACACCAGTTGCGCGCCGGAGCGGTCGGCCGGCAGATGGACGAGGATGATCGTGTCGGCGCGGGAACCACCGGTCGACCCGGGATCGCGCGTGTCGCTGCCCAACAGCAGCAGGTTCATCGCGTCCGCCGCGGCCTCCTCCCGTACCGGGCGGGCCTCCGGCGGTACCTGGTCGAACGCCTCGATGCGGACGATGTCGCCGCCGATGTCCCGGGCGTACCATGACACCGCGAGCGCGCCGCCACCGGCCAGCAGGGCGAGCGCGATCAGGGTGACCAGCACGGCACGCCGCCACCGGCGCCGTCGGGTCGGAGCGGCCGGTTGCCGGACCACCGGTTCGGCGTCGGCGTCGGCGGATTTCGCTTCGGCGGGCATGGCGGCGATCGTAGCGGCGTTCGTAACGGTACGGGTGGACATTGACAGTCGCCGTATTATTCTGGTCGGTTCGGTCAGCGACTCGGGGGAGTTCATGGCGCAGCTGAATGCCGTGCCACGGCAGCGTTCGACGCCGACCGCCGTGCTGCCGTACCTGGCGTCCCGGTCGGCCCAGCGCAGCCGCGCGCTGCGGGCCTGGATGCTGACGCTACCAGTCGATCTCGGCGCGTTCCTGCTGCCATTGGCGTGGAACCGGGACTACTGGAAGGGCGTCATCGCCGCCGCTCTGGTCACTGTGGCCGTCTTCGCCCTGGGTGGACTCTACGCCGGCCGCCGACATGTCAGTTTCCTCGACGAGCTGCCCCAGCTGTGCGTACGGCTGCTCGCCGCGGCCGCGGTGGTGGCGATCATCGCGGCCGAGCGGCATGACTCGGTGGACTACGTCGGCGGATTCATGCGGGTGGTCGCCCAGAGCGCCGGGCTGGTCCTGGCCGGGCGGCTGGTGACCCGGCTGACCGTGGTGCTCGCCCGCCGACGCCGCTGGGTCGGGCACGGCGCCATCATCGTCGGCGGCGGTCCGGTCGCCACCGAGTTGGGCCGGCTGCTGCGCCGGCACCCGGAGTACGGTCTGCGCGTGGTCGGGTTCGTCGACGTGACGACGGCCGGACACGAGGGCCGCGACCGGCAGCCGTTGATCGGTGAACTCGACCAGATCGAGGAGATGATCCGACAGCTACAGTGCGAGGTGGTGCTGATCGCCGACGTCGACTGCACCGACGAGGAGCTGCTGCGGGTGGCCCGGCTGCCCGGGGTCGCGGCCTGTGACCTGTGGGTGGTGCCCCGGCTGCGGGAGTTCCATGCCCGCGACGGCATCGCCGACCACGTCGGGGCGATCGGCGTCAGCCGGGTCACCCGCCCCTCACTGACCGGCCCCCAGTTCGCGGTGAAACGGGCCTTCGACATCGTCGCGGCCGGCGTGTCGCTGGTGCTGCTCAGCCCGGTCTTGCTGCTGTGTGCGGTCGCCACCTGGTTCGAGGGTGGCCGTGGCGTGCTGTTTCGTCAGGTCCGCGTCGGGCGGCACGGCGAGCCGTTCGAGCTGTTCAAGTTCCGGTCGATGCGGCCGGTGGACGAGACGGAGTCACAGACCGCCTGGTCCGTCGCCGGCGATCCACGCCTCGGCCCGGTGGGCCGGTTCCTGCGCCGTACCTCGCTGGACGAGCTGCCTCAGCTGTGGAACATCCTGCGCGGCGACATGACCGTGGTCGGACCGCGCCCGGAGCGCCCGTACTTCGTCGACCGGTTCTCGGTGGACTATCCCGAGTACGCGATGCGCCACCGGGTGCCGGTCGGGTTGACCGGTCTGGCGCAGGTCAGCGGCCTGCGCGGCGACACGCCAATCTCGGACCGGGCCCGATTCGACAACTACTACATCGAGAACTGGTCGCTCTGGCTGGACGTGAAGGTGATCCTGTGGACAATCATGGAAGTCATCCGTGGCGGCGGCCGCTGAGGCGGCGATCATGAGGTGGTGAAGCCCACTGACCGCACGGCGACTCCGCCGACCGCTGACCTCTACATCGACTTCGCGCGTCGGCAGGCGCACGGGGTGTCGCCCAGCTACGAGCGCCTCGCGTACGCGGTCTCCGGCGACGAGCCGGTCCTGACGCTGCTCGACTCGTTGCCGGCACCGACGCGGCAACCCAATCTGCTGTTCGGAGTGGTCCGGCTGCTCGGCGGGCCGGTCGACGACCCGACCGGGTTCCACGGCTTCACGCTGGCGAACTGGCCGGTGGTCGAGGCGCAGCTGCGCCGCCGGCTCACCCAGACCAACGAGGCCGGGCGGTGCGCCGTACTGCTGCCGGTGTTGGCCGCGTTGCCGCAGCCGCTGGCGTTGCTGGAGGTCGGCGCGTCAGCGGGCCTGTGTCTCTACCCGGACCGGTACGCCTACCGTTACGACGGCGGGCCGATCCTGGGGGAGGGTGCGCCGGTGCTCGACTGCGCGACGACCGGGGTCGCGCTGCCGCGTACCCGGCCGGAGGTGGTGTGGCGGGCCGGGCTGGACCTCACCCCGCTGGACGTGACCGACGCCGCCGACATCGCCTGGCTCGACGCGCTGATCTGGCCGGAACAGGAGCATCGGCGGGCCCGGCTGGCGGCCGCGGCGGCCGTGGCAGCGGCCGATCCGCCGCTGCTGGTCCGCGGCGACTTGGTCGACGACCTGCCGGCGCTGGCTGCGACGGCACCGCCGGACGCGACGCTGGTCGTGTTCCACACCGCCGTGCTCTACCACGTGCCGGCGGCGCGCCGGGCGGCCTTCGTCGACCTGGTACGCGGCCTGCCCGGCCACTGGGTGGCGAACGAGGGGCCGGACATCCTGCGTCACGACGCGCTGCCGCCGCCACCGGACGGCACGTTGCACAACGTGCTGGCCCTGGACGGCCGCCCGCTGGCCTGGACCCGGCCACACGGCCAGGGGATGACCTGGTTCAGCTGATCGCCAACCCTGGTGGGCGCCGATTCACGGGCGGGTCGCCGGCAGTACGCGGGCCAGGAAATTCCGGATGTGGCCGACCACAGTGTCCAGGTGACTCTCGAGCAGGAAGTGGCCGCCGCCGGGCACCAGATGGATCTCGGCGTCCGGCAGGTCCCGGGTGAAGGCCCGCGCGCCGTCCGGACCGAAGATCAGGTCCTCGGCTCCCCACACGGCAAGCAGCGGTGTCCCGCTGCGCCGGAAGTACGCGTGCAGCTTCGGGTACAGGGGCGGGTTGGTGGCGTAGTCACGGAAGAGTGCTAGTTGTGCCAGGTCGTTGCCGGGGCGGCTGACGTCGCGGTGGTCGTAGGTCCAGGTGTCGGGATCGACCAGGTCGGGCCGGTCCACGCCGTGCAGGTACTGCCAGCGGATGGCGTCCAGACCGAGAGCGGTGCGCACCGCCGGCTCCGTGTCCGGTCCCGGATCGTCGGCGTACGCCCACACGGGCGTCCAGAAGTCGGGGACGAAGCCGTCGTCGTACCCGTTGCCGTTCTGGCTGATGACTGCGGTGATCATGTCGGGTGCGCGGAGGGCGAGCCGCCATCCGATCGGAGCGCCGTAGTCCTGCACGTAGATGGCGCAGCGGGTGACACCGAGCTCGGCCAGGAACGCTTCGGTGACGTCGGTGAGCGCGTCGAACGTGTACGGGAACGTGTCGGCGGGCGGGGCGTCGGAGTGGCCGAAGCCGATGTGGTCGGGGGCGATGACGTGGAACCGGTCGGCGAGTCGCGGGATCAGCTGGCGGAACATCCGTGAGCTGGTGGGGTACCCGTGCAGGAGCAGCAGCGTCGGTGCGTCGTGGGGGCCGGCCTGCCGGTAGAAGACGCGGTGCCCTTGCACGGTGGCGTACCGGTGGTGAACCTCGACCATCTCTAACCCTCTCGGAGCTTCGTGGCGGTTATCTGGAGTCAAGTGGACCCGATCTGCGATAACCTGTCAAGTGTGGCGATGGGGTTAGAGGTGAGGGTGGGTGAGGTCACCGTGCTCGACGAGCAGGCACTACTCGACGCGCTGAACAGCACGCCCGTGGTGGACGGCCGGGCACAGGACCGGTGGGCCGACGACACCGCACTGCGGCAGTGGGCATACCGGCACGGCGGCTCCGGTGACCCGACAGCGACCGCCTGGCTACGGACCGCCAGAGACGCGCTGCAGGCCGCCACCCGCGGCACCGTGCCCGAAACGGACCTGCGACGGATCCTCGCCGACGTCCACCAGCTACCCGAGATCGACGCGTCGGGCCTGCGCTGGCGGCTGTGCGGGCCACCCGACCGGATGCTTGCCGTGGAACTGGTGCTCGCCTGGTACGACGTCCGGACCCGGCTACCCGACCGGCTGCGGCCCTGCGACAACACCGAGTGTCGCCTGTTCCACCTGGACCGCTCTCGGGCCAACACCGCCCGCTGGTGCTCCATGAAGACCTGCGGCAACCGGCTGAAGGCGCGCCGCCACCAACAACGCGTCCGCCAGGACCCGACGACCTGACATGCCCCGCCCGAAACGAAAACGACCTCGGCGATAGCGATCCTCAGCCTTGACGGTCACGGTTTCATCCTGCGCACGCTGCGGTCTATATTTCGGGGCAGGTGGACAGACAGTAGAAGCGGATTTCGGATGCCGTACGTACTCGACACCACGGACATGCCGCAGCCGGACCGCGTCGAAGCCGTCTACCTGGCAATGATGTACGCCTCGGCACCGTGCCACGTCCTCCACGAGGATCCCGGCGGCGACATCCACTGCCGGATGGAGCTGTGGGACCTCGGCGGCGCCAACATCTTCATCAGCCGCTCCTCCGGCATCCGGTTGCTGCGTACGGCCAAACAGGCCCGGCAGGACGCGATGCCGGTCGTCGCGCTGTCCGTTCAGCGGCAGGCCCACGGACACCTTGAGCAGCAGCACCTGCAGGTCGTCCCGCCAGGCGACCTACTCGCCGTCGACCTCCGCACCGTACGACTATTCGTGGTCCGGTGACGGGGCGGCCGGCTGCATCCAGATCCCCAGCGACCAGCTCGGACTGCCGATCGACATCATCCGGCAGGCCATCCACCGGCTGCGGTCAAGCCCGCTGTACGACATAATCACCGACCACATCGCGCACCTCACCCGGGATCCCGCGCGGATCACCGCCGACCCTGCCGCCGCCTCGGTCACCACCGCCAGCATCGAACTGGCCCGGGCGCTGCTCGCCTCGGCCGCCCACGCCGACCGGCTGACCAGCCAGGTGCTCGCTGAAACGCTGCTCACCCGCGTCCGAACGTACGTCCGGCAGCACCTGGCCGACCCGGACCTCACGCCCGGCCGCATCGCGGCCGCGCACAACGTCTCGCTGCGGCACCTGTACAAGGTGTGCGCGCAGGCCGACGCCAGCCTCGAACAGTGGATCATCAGCGAGCGGCTGCAGAACGCGTGGCACGACCTGCGCCGCCCGGAGAACGGGCACCGGCCGGTCGCGGTGATCGCCCACCGCTGGGGTTTCCGCGACCCGACGCACTTCACCCGGCGGTTCAAGGCCCGCTACGGCATCTCGCCCGGCGAGTGGCGGCGCTCCGCCGAGGAGACCGCCCCGCCCTGATCGTGCACTGTGGGCAACATCGGTGCACGCAGGGCCCCTCAGCGGCCCCGGGCCCCGACGTTACGTTTCCGCTGTCGGAGCTCGAATGGGGAGTGCCATGCTCGTTCTCGACACGCAGTCGATGCCGGCCGGGGAACGCGCCGAGGCGTTCCAGGCCACGGTCAGCGGGAACTGTTCGGCCAGCATGGCGACGTTCGAGGACCCGTCGGCGATCCACGCGAAGATGACGGTCTCCGACTTCGGCGCGGCGAAGGTCTTCAACATCGACGCGTCCGGCACCACGCTGCGCCGTACCCCGGCGATATCCCGGTCCAGCCCGGAGACGTCGATCGTGCTGGCCCTGCCGATGCGCACCGACAACCACCTGAGCTGGGCGCGGGAGGAACGGCTGTACGGCCCCCGTGACCTGATGCTGGTCGACCTGTCGCTGCCCTACGTCTACGGCTGGCAGGGTGGTGGTGCCTCGTACGCCCTGCATGTCGATGTCGACCAGCTCGGCCTGCCCCGCGACTTGATCCACGCCGCCGCCCGGGAACCGCGTCGCAGCCCGCTCTACGACCTGGTGCGCGATCACGTCGCCCGGGTGACCGCGCAGGCCGAGCAGTTGGCCGTCAGCCCCGGCGCGGCCGAGCTCGGGGCCGCCTCCGCCGAGCTGATGCGGGCGCTGGTGGTCTCGGCGGCAAGTGACGGTCGGCGACTCAGGGACACGATGCAGTCGTTCATGCAGGCCCGGGTCCTGGCGTACGTGCGCAACAACCTGCGCGACCCCGACCTGACCCCGGCCCGGATCGCTGCGGCGAACGCCATCTCGCTGCGTGCCCTGTACAAGCTGTACGAGGCGATGGGGCAGAGCCTGGAACGATCGATCATCGAGCAGCGTCTGCAGGGCGCCCGGACCGACCTGACCGCGTCGCACCGCCGGTACACCTCGATCGCCGCCGTCGCCCGTGCCTGGGGTTTCGCCAACCCGAGCTTCTTCTCCACCAAGTTCCGGGAAGCCTTCGGCGTCACACCCCGACAGCTGGTCGCGGCGCGGGCCGTACCCGGGCGGCGCGAACTGGCCACCTCGGCGAGCGACGGCGGCTCCGGCTGACACCGGCGGGTGCGTCGACAGCAAATTGTGCAACGAGGCGAAAGTGCTGTGCGTCGTCAGAAAACTCCGACCGTCGCCACGGTGCGACATTTTTCGCAACGCCGGCCCGCACGCGGCCGGCGCGTGAGGAGTTCCGATGTTCAGATCCCTGCGAAGCCGGCGGTTGCCACGCCTGGCCCTGGCAGTCACCGTACTGCTCGGGGTGAGCGGTGTGGCGGCGGTGGGTGGTGCGGCCGCCGCCGGATCGGCTGGCCCGAGCACTGCCGGATCGGCGGCGGTCGCCGCCGGCCCGCACGGTCCCAAGCCGACAGTCGTGCTCGTGCACGGCGCGTTCGCCGACGCCGCGTACCTGCGCAGTGTGCTGGCCACCATCGACGGCCCGATCGTGCTGGTCGGCCACTCGTACGGCGGCTTCGTCATGACCTCCGCCGCGACCGGCGACCGGGACATCAAGCGCTGGTCTACGTCGCGGCGTTCGCCCCCGACATCGGCGACACCGTCGGCGGCCTGGCCAGCCAGTTCCCCGGCAGCCGGCTCGACCCGACCGCCCTCGACATCCGCCCCTACCCGGGCGGCAACGACGGCTACATCAAGACCTCGCTGTTCCGCTCGGTGTTCGCCGCCGACGTACCGGCCGGCACCGCCGCGGTGATGGCCGCCACCCAGCGCCCGGCCGAACTAGCCACCCTCGGGCAGCCGGCCGGCGAACCCGCCTGGGCGACCATCCCGTCGTGGACGCTGGTCGCCACCGACGACCAGGTCATCCCGGCCGCCGCCCAACGGTTCATGGCGCAACGGGCGGGTGCCGGGGTCACTGAGGTGAAGGCCTCGCACGCCGTCATGGTGGCCCGGCCCGGCCCGACCACCGACGTCATCCTCGCCGCGATCAAAGGAGTGTCCTGATGCCGTACGTGACCACAGTCGACAGTGCGGAGATCTTCTACAAGGACTGGGGACCCGCGTCGGGTCGCCCGGTCGTGCTCAGCCACGGCTGGCCGCTGAACTCCGACAGCTGGCAGATCCAGGCGTTGTTCCTAGCGGAGAACGGGTTCCAGGTGATCGCCCACGACCGGCGCGGCCACGGCAGGTCGACCCAGACATGGGACGGCAACGAGATGGACACCTACGCCGACGACCTGGCCACCCTGATCGACACCCTGGACCTGCGGGACGTCACCCTGGTCGGCTTCTCCACCGGCGGCGGTGAGGTGGCCCGCTACGTGGGCCGGCACGGCACCGGCCGGGTCGCCCAGGTCGTCCTCGTCTCGGCGGTACCACCGCTGATGCTGCAGACTCCGGACAACCCGGGCGGCGTACCGATCGAGGCCTTCGACGGCATCCGGGCGGGGTCGCTGGCCGACCGCTCCCAGACCTACCGGGACCTGGCCGACGGGCCGTTCTTCGGCAACAACCGGCCCGGCGTGACCGTGTCGCAGGGCATCCGGGACGCGTTCTGGCTGCAGAGCATGGCCTCCGGGCACCGCAACGCGTATGAGTGCATCGCCGCGTTCTCGGCCACCGACTTCCGGCCCGACCTCGACGCGATCGACGTACCCACCCTGGTCATCCACGGCGACGACGACCAGGTCGTGCCGTTCGCGGTGGGCGGCCAGGCATCGGCGGCCCGGATCAAGAACGCCCGGCTGCTCGTTTACCCCGGTGCGCCGCACGGCATCACCGACACCCATCCCGAGCAGCTCGGCCGGGACCTGCTCGACTTCCTGACCTCGACTTCCTGACCCTGACTTTCTTAACTCGACCTTCTTACCGGAGAGGACGCCTGACGTGGCACCTGACACCATCGTGCTGATCCACGGATTCTGGGTCACCCCGCGCAGCTGGGAACACTGGATCAGCCACTACGAGGCAAAGGGCTTCCGGGTCCTGGCACCCGCCTATCCCGGGTACGAGGTGGAGGTGGAGGCGCTCAACGCCGACCCGACCCCGATCCTGCAGTCCACCGTGCCGCGGATCATCGCCCACTACGAGGCCATCATCGGCGAGCTGGAGAAGCCGCCGATCATCATCGGCCACTCGGCCGGCGGCGCGTTCACCCAGGTCCTGCTCGACCACGGCTTCGGCGCGGTGGGGGTGGCGATGAACTCCGCTCCGACCGAAGGCGTCCGGGTGGTGCCGCTGTCGCAGGTGAAATCGACCTTCCCGGTGTTGAAAAGCCCGGCGAACCGGCACAAGGCGGTGCCGTTGACCTTCGAGCAGTGGCAGTACGCCTTCACCAACACGTTCACCGAGGAGGAGGGCCGGGCGCTCTGGCAGCGGTACGCCATCCCGGCCAGCGGCGGCATCCTCTGGGGCAGAGTACTGGCGAACTTCCAGCCCGGCCACCAGGACACCTGGGTCGACTACCATAACGACGACCGGGCGCCGCTGCTGTTCGTCTCCGGCAGTGAGGACCACATCATGCCGCCGGCAATCCAGGCCTCGAACGCCAAGCACTACAAGTCGAACACCGTCACCGAACGGCTGGAGTACGAGGGCTACGCCCATCTGCTACCCGCCCAGAAGGGGCGGGAGACCATCGCCGACGAGGTCCTCGACTGGGCGCTGCGGCACGTGCGGTGAGCGACACGCGGATCACCCACATCGGCGGTCCCACCACGCTGATCGAGGTGGCTGGCTGGCGGATCCTGACCGATCCGACGTTCGACGACCCCGGCCGGACCTACCGGTTCGGCTGGGGTACGGCGTCACGCAAACTGGCCGGTCCGGCGCTGCCGCCGGACGCGTTGGGCCACATCGACGTGGTGCTGTTGACCCACGACCACCACGCCCGACAACCTCGACGATGCCGGCCGGGCGCTGCTGCCGTACGCCGACCGGATCGTCACCACGATGGCCGGCAGCCGCCGCCTCGGGGCTGCAGCCCTCGGCCGCGCGGCGGTGGTCGGCTCCGCGGCGGTGGTCGGGCTCGCGCCGTGGGGCGGTACCGAGTTGACCGCACCGGGCCGCCCGAGCATCGAGGTGACCGCGACCCCCTGCCGGCACGGGCCGCCGCTGAGCCGCCCCGTCGCCGGCGAGGTGACCGGGTTCGCGCTGCGCTGGCCTGGCCAGCAGTACGGCGCGCTGTGGATAACCGGGGACACGGTCCTCTACCCCGGGGTACGGCAGGTGGCCGAGCGGCTCACCGTCGGCACGATGGTGCTGCACCTGGGCGCGGTGCGGTTCGGCCTGACCGGGCCGCTGCGCTACACGATGACAGCGGCCGACGGTGTCGAGCTGTGCACCCTGGTCAAGGCGCACACGGTGGTGCCGGTGCACTACGAAGGCCGGGGCCACTTCACCGAGGGCCGCGCGGCGGTCGAGGCCGCGTTCACCGCCGCCGGAGATCCGGTACGGCACAGCCTGCACTGGCTGACCCCCGGCACGTTCACACCCCTGCCGGTCTGACCTGGGCTCCCGGTGCCGGTGGTACTTCCACCGGCACCGGGAGTGGTGCTCGCTGCGTCACCTGTTGCACCACCACCCCGCAAACGTCACGCCACACCGACGTTCCACAAGTCCCAGCTCAACACCGTGATCGACTCGTGCTTCGCGGCATTGCCCCAAGGTCGTGAAAGATCTGGGCCAACTGCCTTCCGTCATGAACTTCGAAGTCGCCCCGCCATTACCGCGGTGCTCCAATAAAGTCAAGGGTTGAAATAAATGAATCTTGCGCTCAGACTGGAGTCAGTTATAACTGGGGAGGATTTGTGGCAAGAAGAAAAAGATATATTGGTGCTACCATGGCATTGGTGGTCGGCTTAACGTCCGCAGTTGTCGCGATAGGGACTCCGGCCTCGGCTGCTGGGCCATGTTGGGCATATACTTTCGTGCATTGGGCAAAGCACGCGGCCGGCTCCCAGTGTCCAGCAGGCTCGTATGGCTGGAATCACCGCGTACGCACCATGTGTCAAGATGCCGGCACTGGAATAATATTCGGTCCGTATTATGGGCCGTGGGTGGGCGGGACGTCGAAATCGACGTACGTATGCTCGCTTGGCAAGGAGGCCATACAGACTGTAAGTGAACAATACTTCCAGGTTGGCTAGCGGGAAGTATGGCCAGGTGGCCGCAGGTAGCCCGCTGCTCGCGCGCTACACGTGAAGAATGGCCGCTCGCCTGAGTGCTGCCGTCGTGACTCGTTGATAAAAGAATTTGGCGGCAGCGTGGCGGTGCAAGCGCAGCCGTTTGTTCTAACAATTTGCTGCTGACTATTGGCCTCAGCGAGTGAGTGTTGGCGATAGGTGGTATCCTGGATACTTGATTTCGACTTAAAAGCAAGAATCGGGGTAACTGGATAGGTGCCTGGTCCCGGTGTTCGAGCGGGCCCCGACGCTCCTCGCTTGGGTATCGATCGTGTTGGGCGGCTGCGGTCGGTCAGGCCGGGTCGTCGGCAAGGTGCGGTGGCTTTCGCGTACGGATGCCAGCCGTTGCCGCCGCAGCGGTGAGCAGCAGGCAGGTGACGCCGATGCCGAGCAACGGGAGCCATGGAATCGTGATGGGCACGGCGATGCCGGCGGCCAGGTCGGCCATGGTGGCGCGGCGCACGAGCCAGCCCATCAGCGCCATGGTGCCGCCGCCCAGGAGCCAATGCCACTTAACGTAAGTTGATCATGGTGTTGGGCTGGGGTTTCGTGGCCGTGTTGGTGTCGCGGCGTAGGTCCGGGGTGCGGGGCGCTACGGTCTGCGGGTGGTCGCGGATGCGGGTGTCGTGGGTGGACGGTTGCCGGACTGGATCTCGTTGGGGGTCCTCGCGAGGTCGGTGCCGCGTGACGTGG